>NZ_JARGEE010000436.1:0-7040 GCF_033794485.1 Streptomyces sp. MB09-02B | reverse complement strand
CCGCCCTTCGCCCCACGGCCGGCCCCGACCCCACCCACGGCCGCGGCCCGGGACCCGGCCCCCGCAACTGCCTCCGCACGCACAGGCGCACCCGCACCCGCCACGCCCGCATCCCGGTCCGCACCCTCCTGCGCGCCCAACGTCTCCCGCGCGTCCGGGCCCTCCTCCGGGCCCTCCTCCGGGTCCTCGCCGTTCTGCGACGGCGCCAGCAGGCCCAGCAGATGCCGAAGGTCGGTCATCGCGCCGCGGCCCGCGTCCTCCACGGCCAGCAGGGCCGCCGCCGCCTCGTCCGGCATGGTGTCCAGCACCTCACGGGCCGCCCCCGCCTGGACCACCATCAGGCTGACGTTGTGACTGACGATGTCGTGCAACTCCCGGGCGATACGGTCACGTTCGGCCGCGATCGCGGCCAGCGCGGCGCTCTCCCGCTCCCGTTCGAGCAACCAGCCGCGCTCCCCCACCGCCTTCTGCCACCGGCGCCGGGTGCGCACCAGAGCCACCGCCAGCCCCACCGCGACCGCCGCCACCACCGCCAGCGCGGCCACCGGCCCGTCCGTCCCCCACTCCCACATGGGGTTCACCTTCGCAGACCTGCCCACCGCCGCGCATCCGCCCCGGGATGCGGTCCCCTGCATCTGCGGGATGAGGCGCGGGCCACGGTGCCCTCCGGGGAGGGATGTCCCGGCGGCGCCGCTCGCCTAGCGTCCTGTGCATGGTCACCGAGGAGAACGAGAACAACAGCGCGGAGGCCGTCGTACGACTCGACGGTGTGCGCAAGGAGTACGGGGAGACGACAGCTCTGGACGGGGTGTCGCTGGAGATCCGGGCCGGTGAGGCGGTCGCGGTGATGGGGCCGTCGGGGTGCGGCAAGTCCACGCTGCTGAGCATGATCGCCGGGCTGGACCGTCCGTCGGGCGGCACGGTGGTGGTGCACGGCGAGAACGTGGGGGAACTGACCGAGAAGGGGCTCGCCCTGTACCGGCGGCGGCGCATCGGCATGATCTTCCAGTTCTTCAACCTCATCGACGACCTCTCGGCGCTCGACAACGTGGCGCTGGCCGCCCAGTTGACCGGCACCCCGGCCCGGCAGGCCCGCCGTCGCGCGCTGGAGCTGTTCGACGAGCTCGGCATCGCCGACCGGCGCCATGCCTACCCGGCGGTGCTCAGCGGCGGTGAACGGCAACGGGTCGCCGTGGCAAGGGCGTTGATGAACCGACCGGCGCTGCTGCTGGCGGACGAGCCGACCGGCGCACTGGACAGCCGCGCCGGGGAGCAGGTGATGGACCTGCTGCTCGACCTCAACCAGATCGGCCAGACGCTGATCCTGGTGACGCACGACGAGCGTCTCGCCCGGCGCTGTGCCAGCCGTCTCGTCGAGTTCGCCGACGGCCGCGTGCGCGGCGAGCACACCCTGGAGCCGTCCGTATGAGAGCCGTGTGGCGGGCCGCGCGCGCGGCGGTACGGCGGCGCAGACTCCAGACGTTGGTGATCGCGCTGGTCACGCTGACCTCGACGACGGCGATCGTGGTGGCGCTCGGTCTGGTCGACGCGGCCTCGTCGCCGTTCGACAAGGCCTTCAGCGCGCAGCGCGGGCCGCACGTGATCGCCGCGTTCGATTCCGCGAAGGTCTCGGACGGTCAGCTGGAGCGGGCGGCCCGGCAGTCCGGGGTCGCGGCGACCGCGGGCCCCTTCCCCCAGGCCACGGTCGAGCTGCCGAGGGAGGTCATGAACTACGGCCTCGGCAGCGAACTCACCGTCGTGGGCCGGTCCGACCCCGGGGGCCCGGTGGGCCGACTGGACCTGTGGGCGGGCCGCTGGGCCACCGGGCCCGGCGAGGTCGTCCTCAACCGGCAGTCGGGCTGGACGGCGGACGACCTGGGCAGGAAACTGCGGCTGCCCTCCGGACCCGCGCTCACCGTCGTCGGCTTCGCCTTCGATCTGAGCCGCACCGCCGACGCCTGGGTCGCCCCCGAACAGATCGAGGCCCTGCACCCCACGTCCACGCAGGTGCTGTTCCGCTTCACGGACGCCTCGTCGGACCGTGTGCTGCGCTCCCGACTCGCCGCGGTGACGGAGGAGTTGCCGACGGGCGCGCTGGCCGGCTCGCTGTCGTACCTCACCGTCAAGGATCGGATAGGCAGTGCGGCGCGGGCGTACGCGCCCTATCTGATGGCCTTCGGGGTCCTCGGCGTCGTCGTGGCCGTCCTCATCGTCGCCAATGTGGTCAGCGGCGCGGTGATCTCCGGTTTCCGGCACATCGGCATTCTCAAGGCGCTGGGGTTCACCCCGGGGCAGGTGGTGGCCGTCTACCTCGTGATGATCTCCGTCCCGGCGGTGCTGGGCTGTGTCCTCGGGACGGTCGCCGGCAATCTGGCGGCGCGGCCCCTGCTGCAGTTCGCATTCACGGGCCCGGACGCGGGGGTGTTCCACGACAGTGTCTCGCTCGCTCCCTGGGTCGACGTCGTCGCCCTGGCCGGCATGCCGGCCGTGTGCCTCCTCGCCGCGCTCGTGCCCTCGGTGCGCGCCCACCGGCTGTCCGCCGCGCGGGCGATCAGCGCGGGCAGCGCACCGCGCGCGGGCCGGGCCCTCGGTGTCCAGCGCCGGCTGGCGGGCAGCCGGCTGCCGCGCTCGGTGAGTCTCGGGTTGGGCCTGCCGTTCGCACGGCCCGGCCGCAGCGCCCTCACGCTCGCCGCCGTGGTTTTCGGTGTGACCACCGTGACGTTCGCGACCGGCCTGGCCACGACGATGGACCGGGTGGGCAACGCGGGGCGCGACGCCTACCAGGTCACGGTGTATGTGGGGAAGTACCGCGACGGCAAGGAGATCAAGCCGGTCCACGACGACCTCGCCCTGCACGCCCTGTTGCGCTCGCTGCCGGACGCGCGCGAGGTCACCGCCAGGGCGGACACCGAGGTCCGCCTCGTGGGTTCCACGGAGAAGCTGTGGCTCGAAGCGCGTCGCGGCGACCGCCCCCTGATGGGCAGCGTGCTCACCGAGGGCCGGTGGCTCCGGGACACCGGTGACGTGGTGGCGGGATCGGCCTTCCTGCGCAGCCACGGCCTGGACGTCGGCGACCGCTTCCGGATCGAGAAGGGCGATCGCGGCGCGGACGTGGTCGTCGTCGGGGAGTACATGGAGACGAACGCCCGTGTCGTCGTCACGGACTGGGCGACCATGCGGGCGGTGGCACCGGAGGAGAAGCCCATCGCCTACCACGTCAAGCTCCGCGACGGGGCCGACGCGGGAGCCTACGCCCGCGCCGCCGAAGCCGCGGATCCGGGGCTGAGCCCGTCCGCGACCGGCGCCAACTCCGTCACCCGGACCATCGTCGGCTCCGCCACCGCGCTCACCCTCCTGCTCGCCGCCGTCGCGTCGCTCGGGGTCTTCAACACCGTCGTCCTGAACACCCGCGACCGTCGCCGCGACCTCGGCATGCTCAAGTCCATCGGCATGACACCACGCCAGGTCACGGCGATGACGGTGGCCTCGATGGCCCTGCTCGGCACCCTCGGCTCGCTCCTGGGCATCCCGCTCGGCATGGCGGGCCACCAGCTGGTCGTCCCACGTATGGCGGACGCGGTGGACATGGCCCTGCCGTCGTACATGACGGACGTCTGGAACCCCCCGGCCCTGGCGGTGCTGGCTCTCGCGGGCGTCGTGATCGCCGTCGTGGGCGCGTACGTACCGGCCCGCCGCGCGGCCCGGCTGACGATCGCGCAGGTGCTGCACAACGAGTGACGGCTTCGACGGGGACCGCCGGGGCGGCGGCTGTCGGATTCCGACCATCCGCGGTCGCGATCCGACCCTGGCCCCGGCGGGTCCCCGCCCTACGTTGGGCGGGACGCTCGAAAGGATCCCGACAGATGACCGTGCAGAACGGCGCCACGGACGACGTGACGTCACCCGCCTCCCTCCCGGCCGCCGCCGGGACCCTGCGCACCTGGCTCGACGAGGCCGACCGCGTCCTGGTCGCCGCCGGCGCGGGACTGAGCGCGGCCGCCGGGTACGACTACGGCGACAGCGCGCGCCTCAAGGAACTGCTCCCGGCGCTGTACGGGCTCGGCCTGCGTTCCCGCTATCTGCTGGGCGTACCGCTGCCGACGGACATGATGTGGGGCTACTGGGCCGTGCACATCGACGACATCCGCTTCGGTGTCGAGCCCAACCCCCTGTACCGGCGGCTGCGTTCGTTGGTCGGGGACCGCGACCACTGGGTGATGACGTCGAACGTCGACGCGCTGTTCGCCCGCAACGGCTTCGCCCCGGACCGGGTCTTCACGCCCCAGGGCGACTACGGCCGCCTGCAGTGCACCGTGCCGTGCGTTCAGGAGACCTGGCCCGCGCGGCCGTTCCTCGACCGCGTGCTCGCGGCCTACGACCGGGAGACGGGGCGGGTGGCCGACCCGGCCGCCCTGCCCGTCTGCCCGAACTGCGGGGCGGACATGTTCCCGAACGTGCGCGTGGGACCGGAGTTCGTCGACGCCGGCCATATGCCCGCGGGCGACCGGCTGAGCCGCTGGCTCGGCGAGTCGCCGGGCACCGCCCGGCTGCTCGTCCTGGAGATCGGCGCCGGCTTCAACACGCCCGGCGTGATCCGGTGGCCCATGGAGAACGTCGTACGGCACACCCCCGGGGCCCGCCTGGTGCGGGTGAACCCCGACCATCCGGAGGTCCCCGCCGACCTCGGGCACCGGGCCCTGGCCGTACCGTTCGGGGCGGACCTGCTCCTGGACGCGCTCGCCGCTGTATCTCTGAACCCCTAAATACAATTAGGCTGCCCTCGCCCTCACATCAACCGAACGAGCGCGGGGACCGATGGCACGGCCGAACCTGACCACCTCCCTCGCCACCCGCCTGGTGGACCTGCTGCACCGCAGCGGCCTCCAGGAGGGGGCGCACGTCACCGAGCAGTGGGCCGCGGACACCCTGGACGTCTCACGCACACCGGTCCGCAAGGCCATGCTCTTCCTGACCGAGGTCGGCATCCTCGAACGGGTCCCGCACCGCGGTTTCTTCCTCACCCGTGACGCGAGCACCCTCAGCCGCCCGCCCCTCGGCGAAGGCGGCCCCACCGGCGACGACGCGGAGCGGACGGCCTACTTCGAGATCGCCGACGACCATGTCGGCGGGCGCTTCACCGGCCTCTTCACCTCGGCGGACATCGGCCGCCGCTACCGACTGACCTCCCGCCAGGCGGACAGGGTGCTCGCCCGCATGGAGAGCGAGGACCTGGTGCGGCGCAGACCCGGCGGCCGGGGCTGGGAGTTCCAGCACGTCATGGTCACCACCGAGGCACATGCCCAGAGTTACCGGTTCCGGATGATCGTCGAGCCCGCGGCGCTGCTGGAGCCGGGCTTCACCGTGGACGCGGGCGCCTTCGCCCGGCATCGGCAGCAGCAGGAGGCCTTGCTGCAGGGTGACATCCTGCTGCTGCCGCGCGCCGAACTGTTCGAGGCCAACGCCTCGTTCCACGAGATGCTGGTCGGCTGCTCCGGCAACCCCTTCCTGCTCGACGCCGTACGCCGCCAGAACCGGCTCCGCCGGCTGATCGAGTACCGCCACCAGGTCGACCGGTCCCGCCTGGCCCAGCAGGCGCGCGAGCACCTGCGGCTGCTCGACCTCGTCGAGGAGGGCGACCTCGCGGCGGCGTCGGCCTTCCTCCACGGGCATCTGGACAGGGTGCGGTCGATCAAGACCGGGTAGCCCGCACCGCACCCCGCCCTGTTGTACTAATGCGCGGACTGAGACAATATGAGCGGACCAAAAAGCTCTGCACCCGCCGGAAGCACGTGAAGCACTGGAGGCCACCGGAGCCGGACTCACCACCGCAGCAGGGGACCATGAACGCCGACCGCGCCACCGCGCCCACCGTCTCCGCAGTCCTCACCACGCACGGCCGCACCCACCGCTACCTGCCCCTGACCGGGCTGCTGCCGCGCGCGGAGCTGGACGCCCTCCCCTACGCGATACGCGTCCTGCTGGAGAACGTCGCCCGCCGGGCACCCGCTGCGCTGGCGGACGTGCTGCACCGAGCGCGTACCGGAAGCGGCCCCTGCGAGGTGCCGGTGCATCCGAACCGGATCATGCTGCACGACACCACCTGCCTCCCCGCCCTCGCCGACTTCGCGGCCATGCGGGACAGCGTCGCCGAGCTGGGCGGCGACCCCGCACGGCTGCAGCCGTCGGTCCCCGTCGACCTGACCGTCGACCACTCCGTCATCGTCGAGGCGTACGGGCGGCCCGACGCCGTCGAACGCAACCTGTTGATCGACTTCCGTCGCAACACCGAGCGCTACGAGATGGTGAAGTGGGCCGAGCGCAACGTCGACCACTTCCGTGTCGTACCGCCCGGCACCGGCATCATCCACCAGGTCAACATGGAGGCGCTGGCCCGCGTGGTGTGGACGGAGGCGACGCGGGACGGTGAACCTCCCGTCCTCCACCCGGACGTGCTCGTCGCCACCGACAGCCACACCCCGATGATCAACGCCCTCGGTGTCGTCGGCTGGGGTGTCGGCGGACTGGAGGGCCAGGCCGCGATGCTGGGCGAGCCCGTCACGATCCCGTACCCCGAGGTGGTCGGTGTCCGGGTGACCGGCCGACTGCGTCCCGGCGTGGGCGCCGCCGATCTCGCCCTCACCCTCACCGAACTCCTGCGCGCACACGGCGTGGTGGACCGCTTCGTCGAGTTCTGCGGCCCCGGTGTCACCGCCCTCGGCTGGGCGGAGCGCGCTGCCGTCTCCAACATGGCTCCCGAGTACGGGGCGACCTGCGTGTTCTTCCCGTACGACCACGAGACGGCCGCGTATCTGCGGCTCACCGGCCGGGACGAGGAGCACGTGCGCCTCGTCGACGCCTATCTCACCGCACAGGGCCTCAAGCGCACCGACGACCGGCCCGAACCCCGCTACGACAACGTCATCGACCTCGACCTCGGCACGGTCGAGCCGAGCATGGCGGGCCCGCACCTGCCCCACCAGCGGCTGCCGCTCTCCCGCGTGGCCGCGTCGTACCGCGCCGCCGCCGTCCCGGCCCCCGCC
>NZ_JARGEE010000435.1:0-7043 GCF_033794485.1 Streptomyces sp. MB09-02B | reverse complement strand
GGCCGGTGGGCCTCCGCCGAGCACGGGGACGTCGTCGCCGGGGTGGGCGCGGCCGTCGTCGGTATGGCCGGGGACGCCGACGCCCTGGTGCGGGCCGCGGTGGCGGACGCGCTCGGATGGCTGGGGCCGCTCGGCGGTGACGACGCCGACGCCGTGGTCGTCGCGTTGATGGGGGACGCGGACACGCGTGTACGGCGGCGGGCGTCGCTCGCGGCCGAACGGCTGGACCTCACCGGGCCGGACGTCACGGAGGCGTTCCGGCGGCTCCTGGACGACACCGACTGGCATCTGCGGCTCAACGGGCTGCTCGCGCTGGGCAGTCGGGGCGTGAGCGTCGAACCGGCCGTGCTGGTACGGCTGTTGGGTGACACCGACTCGTACGTCTGGGGGCCCGCGCGAGCCGCCCTCTACCCCTCCCTGAACCAACAGCCCGTACTGGACGAGGTGAAGAACGCCGCCCGGCACGGTCATGGACTCGCCCGCGCACGCGCGCTGGAGATGCTGCCCGCGCGGCACACCCGCGGCCTGCGCGACTCCCTCCTCGACGGCCTGCGCGACGAGTGTCCCGAGGTACGGAAGGTGGTGGCCGGGTTCCTCGCCAAGGACCTGCGCGGCCCGGCCGACGCGCTGCTGTCCCCGCTGGGCCTGTCCGGTGCGGTCGACTCGCTCTTCGCCGCGATACGGCGGTCCGGCGCGGCGAAGTCGCTCCTGCCGGTCCTGCGGCCGTCCGCGACGGCCGACGCGCTCCTCGCGGCGCTGGAGGCGGAGACCGACGCGGGCGTCGCCGCCGAGCTCCTCACCGGACTCGGACGGTGGGGGGACGTCCGTGCCCTGCCCGCAGCCGTACGGTGGCTCGACCACCCGGACGCGGGCGCCGACGCCGTCGGCGCGCTCGCCGACATCGGGACGCCGGAGGCGGTCCGGTGGATCAGGGCCGTGTTCGTCTCCGCTCCCGGCCCCGACCTGGGGCCGGGCCTCGGTCACCCGTACGTCCGGGCCACCGCCGCCACCGCGTACGGCAGGCTGACACCCCCGGCCGCCACCGAGTCACTGTTGCCGCTGCTGCGCGATCCGGACCAGCGGGTACGGGCCGGAGCCGTGGACGGGCTCCGGCAGCTGGGGCGACGCGAACTGCCCGGCCGGGAGCGGGACGCGGCCGGCTCGGCCCTGCTGGGCCTCCTCACCACCGACGAGCCGAACCTCTGGCACATCGGCAACGCGCTCGACGAGTACCCCGAGACCCTCCCCGCCGTACGCCGCCTGATCGACCACCCCTCAGGCGAGGTCAGGGCGACCGTCCTGAGGCTCCTGGACGAGGACGACGACGCCGACGTCGCCCTCCTCCTCGCCCACCTCCACGACCCGTCGGAGCCCGCCCGCTACCAGGCCCTGTGGGGAATCGAGCACTACGTCAGCACGTACGGGAAGCTCCCCGAAGCGCCAAATGCACCGGATGCGCCGGAAGCACCCGACGGACCCGCCGCACCCGACAGACCCGCCGCACCTGCCACACCCGCCGCACCCCACCGCCCCGACCCGCTCACCGTCATCACGGCGCTCGCGCAGCCACCCTCTCCCTCACACATCCGCTACGCGGCGAACCGCGTCCTCGACGGACTGAAGTGAGGCCGACAGGTGACCGTTGACGCGCGACCGGCGGCACCACTGACGTGAGGCCGGCTCGACATCCCGCGTCGAGCCGGCCTCACCTCCACATCGTCGCCGCGCGCCGGCGGTCAGTCCGTGCCGGACTCCATCGCGGCGCGGTCCAGCAGCGCGTCCTCCTCGGAGACCGCGCCGCGCGAGGCGATGGCCTCGGCGCCGCCCTGCGGCAGCTCCGGCATGGTGCCGATCAGCCCGGTCGCGGCGGCCTGGGAGGCGCCGATCGTGGGGCTGCCGGTGCCGATCAGGCCGAGGCCCGCGTACTGCTCCAGCTTGGCGCGCGAGTCGGCGATGTCGAGGTTGCGCATGGTGAGCTGGCCGATCCGGTCGACCGGGCCGAAGGCCGAGTCCTCGGTGCGCTCCATGGACAGCTTGTCCGGGTGGTACGAGAACGCCGGGCCCGTGGTGTCGAGGATCGAGTAGTCCTCGCCGCGCCGCAGGCGGAGGGTGACCTCGCCGGTGACGGCCGCGCCGACCCAGCGCTGCAGGGACTCCCGGATCATCAGGGCCTGCGGGTCCAGCCAGCGGCCCTCGTACATGAGGCGGCCGAGGCGACGGCCCTCGGAGTGGTACTGGGCGAGGGTGTCCTCGTTGTGGATGGCGTTGACGAGGCGCTCGTACGCGGCGTGCAGGAGGGCCATGCCGGGGGCCTCGTAGATGCCGCGGCTCTTGGCCTCGATGATGCGGTTCTCGATCTGGTCGGACATGCCGAGTCCGTGGCGTCCGCCGATGGCGTTGGCCTCCATCACCAGGTCGACGGCAGAGGCGAACTCCTTGCCGTTGATGGTGACCGGACGGCCCTGGTCGAAGCCGATCGTCACGTCCTCGGTGGCGATCTCCACGGACGGGTCCCAGAAGCGGACGCCCATGATCGGCTGGACCGTCTCGACACCGGTGTCCAGGTGCTCCAGGGTCTTCGCCTCGTGGGTGGCGCCCCAGATGTTGGCGTCGGTGGAGTACGCCTTCTCCGTCGAGTCCCGGTACGGCAGCTGGTGCGCGACCAGCCACTCGGACATCTCCTTGCGGCCGCCCAGCTCGGTGACGAAGTCGGCGTCCAGCCAGGGCTTGTAGATCCTGAGGTGCGGGTTGGCGAGCAGGCCGTAGCGGTAGAACCGCTCGATGTCGTTGCCCTTGAAGGTCGAGCCGTCGCCCCAGATCTGGACGTCGTCCTCCAACATCGCCCGGACCAGCAGCGTGCCGGTGACGGCCCGGCCGAGGGGGGTCGTGTTGAAGTACGCCCGCCCGCCGGAGCGGATGTGGAACGCGCCGCAGGTCAGCGCGGCCAGGCCCTCCTCGACCAGCGCGGCCCGGCAGTCGACCAGGCGCGCGATCTCGGCACCGTAGGTCTTCGCGCGGCCGGGCACCGAGGCGATGTCGGGCTCGTCGTACTGGCCGATGTCAGCCGTGTAGGTGCAGGGGACGGCACCCTTGTCACGCATCCACGCGACGGCGACCGAGGTGTCGAGCCCGCCCGAGAAGGCGATGCCGACGCGCTCGCCGGCCGGAAGAGAGGTGAGGACCTTGGACATGGAAATTATTATGCATGGCAATGCATGATCATGCAAAGCCACCATCCGGTGACGGCCCTCACGCCCGACGGCGCTCCCCTCCGACGGCGCTCCCCTCCGACGGCTCTCACGTCCCCAGTTCGGTGAAGAGGGTCAGCTGGAGCGCGCCGGGAGCTTCGAGGCGGGAGTTCAGGGAGTTCCAGGGGGTGCGGGTCGGTTCGGCGATCACCTCGGCGCCGGCCGCCGCCAGCTTCGCCGTGGTCGCGGTCGAGTCGTCCACCTCGAAGGCGACCCGGATGTGGCCGGCCACGCGGCGGCCGACCTCCACCTCGTCGATGAACTCCGCGTGCTTCGGATCGGTGATCTCCAGCGTCGCCCGGCCCGCTTCGAGGATCGACACCCGCCCGCCGTCGGACGAGAACGCCGCCCGCTCGGGCAGCCCCAGCACATCGCGGTAGAAGTGCAGCGCGGCGTCGTAGTCGGCGGCGGTGACGACCAGCCGGAGTTCGCGGACGGGGGTGGTCTCGTCGGACACAACAGCTCCTGGGCTACTCGGGGTCGAGGAACGAGAAAAGGGTGATCGTGCGTCCGCTAGACGAGCCCGTCCGGCAGGACGACCCCCGCCCCCGCCAGGTGCCGCAGGGCTGCCGCGGTGGAGTGGCAGTCGAAGAGAGCCGCGTGCTCGTCGCCCGGGGTGGCGGGCCGGGCGAGCCCCAGGGCCTGCCAGAGGCGGCCCGAGTTGACGCCGGTCGTCGCCGGGGCGACGGCGTTCAGCCACGGCCGGACGTTGAGGAAGCCCGGGGCGAGCGCGCGTTGCCCGATCGTCTCGCCCCGGGCCCGGGCCCAGCCGATGTTCTCGCCGAGGACGAGCATGTCGTTGCCGTAGGAGAGGACCGGCCCGCCCCGGCAGAACGCGAGGAAGTCGCCGAGGGCCCGGGCCGGCGGGAGGCCGTCCCGGTCCACGCCGCGCTGGTCGATACCGGTGAGGGTGGTGAAGTACGGCGAGAGCCGGGGATTCACCACCGGGCGCACCAGCGTCTCGTACTCCTCCACGACGGAGTACTCCTCGTTCACCCGCACCGCGCCGATCTGCACGATCTCCCGCAGTTGGCCCGGGGCCGACCAGTCCTGCTCCATGGCCCCCGGCCAGGTCGTGAACTCCAGGTCGAAGATGACGAAGGTGGGCAAGACGCGCTCCCTGCGGTGCGAGGACGGTTACGGGAGTGTCCTACCCAGCAGACCGTCCGGAAGGATCCTCCCCGCGTCCCCGGCCGCGAGACGCGACTTCACCCCGGCCCCCGAACCCGAGCCCGGCTCCTCCGGCGTCGGGCACAGCGCCCCGAAGACGTGTCGCTCGATCGCGTCGTCGATCGGGCTCGGCTCCAGCGCCGTACCCTCCGCGTTGAGGCGCTGGTACTTCATCAGGTTCCAGCCCATGGAGACCTGTCGGTCGCCGTCCGCGCTGGTGAGGCTGATGGTGCCCGCGCCGAAGACCCCGCCGTCGTGTCCCCAGAACCGCCCGCAGCCGGGCACGTCTAGGGTGTAGATGCCGAGGCCGTAGTCGATCGCGGCGCCCGGGGCGATCTCCACCGGAACCGTGCGCTGCATCTCGGCGAGCGACGAGCGGCGGACCAGGTCACCGGTGAGCAACTGCCGGTAGAAGCGGTTGAGGTCGTCCGTCGTGGAGACGATCGCGCCCGCCGTGTACGCCCAGGACATGTCGTAGACGCTGTAGTCGCGCGGCGGGTCGATGAGCCCGTAGAACGACTCGTACATCCTGGAGTGCGGGCCCTTGATGGACGCGGTGCGCGGGTACGAGGTGTGGCGCAGCCCGGCGCGGTCGATGACGTTGCGGGTGATGTACGTCGAGGCCTTCTGACCGGTGACCTTCTCCAGGATCAGGCCGGCCACGACGTAGTTGGTGTTGGAGTACCTGCCCGGCTGCGCGCCGGGGGTGCCGGTGGCGGGGGCAGCGAGGCCCAGCCGTACGAGCTCGCGGGGACTGATCGAGCGGAAGCGGTGCTCGTCGAGGCTGGCGGTGGAGTTCTGGGCGAGGGAGGGGAAGGCGCCGAGGATGTAGTCACCTATGTGGCTGGTGTGGTTGAGGAGCATGCGGACGGTGATGGCGTCCCCGCGCTCCCGGGTGTCCCCGTCGGTGCCGGTGCCCTGGAACAGCTCGGGGACGTAGTCCGTGACCGGGGCGTCGAGGCGGATCCGGCCGCGCTCCACCTGCTGCAGGAGCGCCACGGCCGTGAACGTCTTGCTGATGCTGCCGACGCGGTGCCGCATGGTCGGGGTGACCTTCCGCCCCGTGTCCACGTCGGCCAGCCCGGACGCGCCGGCCCAGCGCTCCCGGCCGTCCCGTACGGCGGCGTACGTGCCGTACATCCCGGCCTCGTGGACCGCGTCGAGCGTGTCGCGCAACTCGGCCCGGTCCAGTTCCCCCGACGCCGCCGGGCCGGCCGCCTCGGCGGCGGGTACCGCCGCGACCAGCAGAAGTGTGGTGCCCAACACGGTCCCGACGAGACGTTGCATACGCACGACGTGTCCCCCTCGATCCTGACGTTCCGACGGCCCCGGACGGTCAACTCCCGGGCCCTGCCAGGCGATTGTCACGAACAACCGGTGCGCACTACATCCTTCCCGCGGACGATCACTCTCACAGCGGGGCCATGACATCTGTCATGGCCCCGCGAAACGTCACCGAACGAGGAGGGTCAGAGACCGTAACGGGATTTCATGTGGCGCCAGAAGTCCCGGAACATCCACTTGTCGAACTCGGTGATCTGGGCGGCGCTGCCCGCCTTCATGAGGAAGCAGCACTGGCCGGTCGGCGACCAGTCGTAGAAGTCGTCGAGGCCGAAGGTGTGGCCGACCTCGTGAAGGTAGATGTGGATGTTCTCCTGATTCAGGGCGCCGGTGAAGTAGGAGCGGCCCATGCGCTGCCCCCAGTCACCGCCGGCGCCGCCGCCGAAGCCCTCGGTGAGCCACAGGGACTGGTCGTAGTGGCGGGCGGCGCCGCCGGGACAGCGGGAGTAGTTGCCGTCCTGGTGGAAGAAGCGGCCGCAGTCGGGGTTGCACTGCGGGGCTCCGGCGCCGTCCAGCATGTTGGTGTAGATGTCGACGGAGTTGTCGTTCCACTGCAGGGTCGAGCGGTTCTTCACCGCCCAGCCGACGATGTTGACGGGGACGTTGGTGTACGGCCAGGCGTTGTGGCCGGCGCCGTTGTCGACCATGGCCGCCATCCACTTGCCGAACTGCTTCTTCAGCGCGGCGTGGATCTGGTCGCGCAGGGCGACGCTGACCGGCTGGCTCGACTCCCAGCGGACGCAGTAGTTCACGCTTCCCCGGTTGGCCATGATCTGGTCCCAGCCGTAGTTGCGGAAGCCGTAGAGGTTGCCGTACGTCGACTCGACGTGGTTCCAGACCTCGTTGAGGGGCTGGACCAGGTGCGAGGGTGGGTTCCAGGCGGCGGGTGCGGCGGCGACCGCGGCCGCCACCGCCCGCTCCTGTGCCTGTGTTTGGTCCGCCCGGTCGTTCGCCGCCTGCGCGACGGACGGCGAGGTCAGGCCGGGTGCGAGCAGCACGGCCAGGACCGCGACGAGCACGGTGAGCAGTCCTGCGATGCGGGTGCGTTTGCTGTGCATGGTGAACTCCCTTTGTGGGGTCGGGATTTCACGTGCCTTCAGTTCACTTTTCCGTTCGCTCTTCCGTCGCCGCCGACACCCAAGAAGGTTGCCCCTTCGAACCGACTCGTCCCCTTCCTCTCTCTTATACACATCTCCTACCCCACGAGACAGGGCAAAATCCCATATCCCGTTTTCTCCTTAAAAAAAAAAAAAAAAAAACAAAATACAACGAAGAGGACACAGA
>NZ_JARGEE010000434.1:0-7071 GCF_033794485.1 Streptomyces sp. MB09-02B | reverse complement strand
ACCCCCAACACCTCCCACCGAGCAGCCTGCGCAGCAAGCCGCACCCGATACCCGTCCCATCCACGCACGGCCCCCGGCGACCACCCCAACTCCGCGACCCCCGGCAGCCGAGGAAACGCCATGTACTCAACATCCGCCGAGGAAACGATCGTCTCCGTCCACAACGGCGCCTCGACCCCCCGCACCGCGGCACCCGGCACCCCCTCCAGATAGCTCCCCGGATCCCAGTCGTACGCCCGCCGCACATCCACGTAGCCCGCCCAGTCGAGCCCCAGCGGCGTGTCCTCGTCGTACTTCATGTCGAGGTAGATCCGGTCGGCGGGCGACAGCACGATGCCCGTCCCGTTGCGCGCGGCGGCAGCCACCCGCTCCTTCTCCTCCGCACCCGTGCCGTCCGACCCCCAGTACTGCGCGAGAGCACCCCGCGCAGGCGTCGCCCCGGTCAGCTGGTGCCAGCCGACCACGGTCTTCCCGTACCGCTCGACGACCGGCTGCACCCGGTCCATGAACTTCACATAGTTCTCGTGGCTGGTGGAGTGCGCCTCGTCGCCGCCGATGTGGAGATAGTGGCCCGGCGTGAGCGCGGCCAGCTCCCGCACGACGTCGTCCACGAAGTCGTATGTCACGTCCTTGTCGACGCAGAGGGAGCTGAAGCCGACCTCGGTGCCGGTGTGGAGCGGGGGCGCGACACCGTCGCAGTTCAGCTCGGCGTAGGAGGCGAGCGCCGCGTTGGTGTGGCCCGGCATGTCGATCTCGGGGACGACCTCCAGATGGCGCGAGGCCGCGTACCGGACGATCTCCCGATAGTCGGCCTTGCTGTAGTGGCCGCCGGGGCCGCCGCCGAGCTGTGTGGAGCCGCCGTACGAGGCGAGGCGTGGCCAGGAGTCGATCGCGATGCGCCAGCCCTGGTCGTCGGAGAGGTGCAGATGCAGCTTGTTGAACTTGTAGAGCGCCAACTGATCGACGTACCGCTTGACTTGGTCGACGGTGAAGAAGTGCCTGGAGACGTCGAGCATCGCGCCGCGCCAGCCGTAGCGCGGGGTGTCCTCGATCGTGCCGCCCGCGACCAGCCAGGGGCCCGGCTGCGCGGAGTCCTTCTCGACGGCGGCGGGCAGCAGTTGGCGCAGGGTCTGGACGGCGTGGAAGAGCCCGGCGGGCGCGCGGGCGGTGAGGGTTACACCGGACGGGCCGCTGTCCAGGCGGTAGCCCTCCTGGCCGAGACCCGTCTCATCGGGGGTCAACCGCAGGCGGATTCCGGCCTCCTGGCGTTCGGTCACCGGCAGCTGGTACCCCGTCGAGGGCCGCAGGATCCCGGCGAGGTACTCCCCCACCCGGCTCACCTCGGGCCCGCCGTCGACGACGATCCGCGCCCCGCTCGTCAGCCGGTACGGCGCTCCGCCGGGCCGGACCGACCCGGGGGCCGGGATCACCTGCCCGAACGGGACGGTGGCGGCGGTGGCGGCGTCGGCGTCGGCGTCGGCAGAGGCGTTGTCGGACACGGGTGCGGCTCCTACGGCGAAGGTCCCGACCGCCACCACCAGCAGCAGCAGCAGCGAGCCGAGAAGGCGGGTCGATCTGTGGTGCGATCTCACGGCGAGCTCCCTCCACATATCGAACTGTGCGCTCCCCACCATCGTCCCTCCACCCCCTCCAGGTCTAGACCATCTCTCCTCGCGGCCGGTGGGAGAATCCCCCGCATGGCGGAAATCCTCCAGCGGGACGGCACGTGGACCTTCGACGGCGACACACTGCGACTGACCCCGGGCCGCGACAAGAGCGTGAGCCTGCTCCGCAAGACCCTCGGTGAACTGACCGTCCCGCTGGGCGCGTTGGCGGGCATCTCCTTCGAGCAGGGCAGGAAGTCGGGGCGGCTGCGGCTACGGCTGCGCGACGGCTCCGACCCGCTCCTCCAAGCGACCGGCGGCCGGCTCACCGACACCAACGACCCGTACCAGCTGAGCGTCGACGCCGACCGGTACGGCGTCGCCGAGTACTTCGTGGACGAGATCCGCAACGCGCTGCTCCTGGACGAGGTGCCGACCGACGCGGTCGACTCCTACCTCCTCGCCGGTCCGGCCGTCCCGCTCTCCGTCTCCGCCGGGGACGGTACCGCGAGCTTCGACGGCGAGCACGTACGGCTGGAGTGGAACTGGAAGACGGAGGACGCGAAGGCCGCGGCCGGGGCGCGGACACTGTCCCTGACGGACATAGAGGGCGTCGAGTGGCACCCCTCGGTCGGCCTGGAGAACGGCCATCTCCGCTTCACCGTGCGGAACGCGCCGACCAAGGCCCCGCCCAAGTACGACCCGCACTCCGTGGAGCTGTGGGGCTTCAAGAAGGACCCCCTGATGGCCCTGGTCGCGGCGGCCGTACAGGCAAGGCTCCCGCACCCGGCCGCCCCGGCACCGAAACAGCTGACCCCGTCCCCGCCTCCCGCGGGCGGGCCCGCCCCCGAGGACCACGACGCCCTGCTGCGCCGCCTGCGCGAGCTGGGCGACCTCCACCGGTCCGGGGTGCTCACGGACGAGGAGTTCACCCTGGCCAAGCAGGCGGTCCTCAAGCGTCTGTGACGCGCGTGAGGACCGCCCGCCAGGGTCACCCCGGGGTAAGTCACGGCGGTCGGCGGTCACTTGGCCCGGCGTGCCACCGTGAAGTGGTCGACGCGCGCACCCGTCTCGGCGATGCCGCTCACGGTGAGCGTGGCGTGGTGCCCCTTCGGCGCCGGCTTCACGTCCACCCGCAGGGGCCTCCTCGCCGCCGTAGCCGTTGGGCGAGTACCAGGCCTCCATGTCGTGGTTGCCGTAGGCGGGCATCCACGGCACGGACTTGGCGACGAACTCGGTCTGGGCCAGGAACTGGTCCCACACCCGGGAGTCGAAGCCGCTGTCGGCGGTCTTGCCCTGGCCGGCCGGGTCGGCGTAGGCGATGTCGCCGGCGTGCAGGTGGAAGGCCGGGTTCTGGCCGAGCAGCAGGCTGTTGTTGGCGAGGCCGTGGTACCCGACGCCCTCGTCTCCGAAGGCGGTGAAGGTGAAGGGCGTCTTGTGCGCGGGGGCGGTGGTGAAGGTGCCGAGGGTGCCCAGCAGGTGCGGCTCGGCCGGGTCGAAGCCGGTGTGGCCGACGCCGTAGTAGTAGGTGCGGCCGGGCTTGAGGTGGGTGAGCTTCGCGTGCACGTAGTACTGCGTGTGGTCGCCGCTCGGGCCGACACCGGCCGGGGTGAAGAGGGTGCGGACCTCGGCGTCGATGCGACGGGAGAGGTCCTGGGGGTGGGCGCCGATCCGGATGAACGGCTTCCGGACGGCGACCGGGACCTGCCACGAGACGGTGACCTCGGTGCGCGGGTCGTTGCCGAAGGCGAGGTGACGGCCGAAGGGGGCGACGAGGGAGCCGTCGACCCGCTCGGTGCCGGTACCGGCCTGGGTCGGGACGAAGGAGGTGCGGACGGGAGCCGGGCCTGCGGCCCGGGCCGTGGCGGCGGGCACGAACGCGCCGCCCGTGACGGCGCCGAGCGTGACCGCGCCGCCTCTGATCATCGAGCGTCGGGAGAACGTGGAGCGCAGGTACTCGTGCTGCTAGATTCAACACACCCCTGCCCGATTTCGGGCAGATTTCTTGCACATCACTCTCTGGTGCCCCAGGATCTACCGAGTGCACGACGAACTCGTTGATCACCTGACGCGATCCTCGCCCCTCAACCGGGGCGAGGCGCTGCGTGTGATCCAGGACGTGCTCGCCTACTTCGACGAGACGACCGAGGAATTCGTCCGTCGCCGCCACCGCGAGCTCCAGGCCCAGGGCCTGGTCAACGCGACGATCTTCGAACAGATCGAGGCAGACCTGAAATACCGGGCGGTCGCACCACCGGAGCTCACGCTCAGGCAGCTGCGCCGCATCGTCTACGGCTGAACAGCTACGGCTGAACATCCACAGCTAGGGGATACGTATATATGTGCGGGATTGTCGGTTACATCGGCAAGCGCGACGTGGCGCCACTGCTCCTTGAGGGCCTGCAGCGCCTGGAGTACCGGGGCTACGACTCCGCGGGCATAGTGGTCACCTCGCCCAAGACGGCCGGCCTGAAGATGGTCAAGGCCAAGGGCCGGGTCCGCGACCTGGAGGCCAAGGTCCCCGCGCGCTTCAAGGGCACGACCGGCATCGCCCACACCCGCTGGGCCACCCACGGCGCCCCGTCCGACGTGAACGCCCACCCGCACATGTCGGGCGACAACAAGGTCGCCGTCGTCCACAACGGCATCATCGACAACGCCTCCGACCTGCGGAAGAAGCTCGAAGCGGACGGCGTCGAGTTCCTCTCCGAGACCGACACCGAGGTGCTCACCCACCTCATCGCCCGCTCCCAGGCCACCACCCTGGAGGAGAAGGTCCGCCAGGCGGTGCGGATCGTCGAGGGCACCTACGGCATCGCCGTCATGCACGCCGACTTCAACGACCGTATCGTCGTGGCCCGCAACGGCTCCCCCGTCGTGCTCGGCATCGGCGAGAAGGAGATGTTCGTCGCCTCGGACATAGCCGCCCTGGTCGCCCACACCCGCCAGATCGTCACCCTCGACGACGGCGAGATGGCCACCCTCAAGGCCGACGACTTCCGCACCTACACCACGGAGGGCACCCGCACCACGGCCGAGCCCACCACCGTGGAGTGGGAGGCCGCCTCGTACGACATGGGCGGCCACGACACCTACATGCACAAGGAGATCCACGAGCAGGCCGACGCCGTGGACCGCGTGCTGCGCGGCCGCATCGACGACCGCTTCTCCACCGTGCACCTCGGCGGCCTCAACCTGGACGCCCGCGAGGCGCGCCAGATCCGCCGCGTCAAGATCCTCGGCTGCGGCACCTCGTACCACGCGGGCATGATCGGCGCCCAGATGATCGAGGAGCTGGCCCGCATCCCCGCCGACGCCGAGCCGGCCTCCGAGTTCCGCTACCGCAACGCGGTCGTCGACCCCGACACCCTCTACATCGCCGTCTCCCAGTCCGGCGAGACCTACGACGTGCTGGCGGCCGTCCAGGAGCTGAAGCGCAAGGGCGCGCGAGTGCTGGGTGTGGTGAACGTGGTCGGCTCGGCGATCGCCCGTGAGGCGGACGGCGGCATCTACGTCCACGCGGGCCCCGAGGTCTGCGTCGTCTCCACCAAGTGCTTCACCAACACCACGGTCGCCTTCGCCCTTCTGGCGCTGCACCTGGGCCGCACCCGTGACCTCTCCGTCCGCGACGGCAAGCGGATCATCGAGGGCCTGCGCAAACTCCCCGCCCAGATCTCCGAGATGCTGGAGCAGGAGGAGGAGATCAAGAAGCTGGCCGAGCAGTACGCCGAGGCCCGCTCGATGCTCTTCATCGGCCGTGTCCGGGGCTACCCGGTGGCCCGTGAGGCCTCCCTGAAGCTCAAGGAGGTCTCCTACATCCACGCGGAGGCCTACCCCGCCTCCGAGCTCAAGCACGGTCCGCTGGCCCTCATCGAGCCCGCCCTGCCCACGGTCGCGATCGTCCCGAACGACGACCTGCTGGAGAAGAACCGCGCCGCCCTGGAGGAGATCAAGGCCCGCAGCGGCAAGATCCTCGCCGTCGCCCACCAGGAGCAGGAGAAGGCCGACCAGACGATCGTCGTCCCCAAGAACGAGGACGAGCTCGACCCGATCCTCATGGGCATCCCGCTCCAACTCCTCGCCTACCACACGGCGTTGGCCCTGGGCCGCGACATCGACAAGCCCCGCAACCTGGCCAAGTCGGTGACGGTGGAGTAGCGGTCCCCTCCAAGAACGGGGCGCGCCCAGGCTTTTGAGGGGCGCGGGGCTGTATCGACATGCGGCTCCGCCGCGTGGGCGCGAGCAACCCCCACCCACCCGCAGAGGCCGCACGACGAAGACGGACCCCCACGTGATGCCACCCATCACAAGGGGGTCCGTTCCATGACGCCGGGAGTCGCCCAACATCCCAGCGCCGCTGCCAACTACCGTGGCCGTCACACCACTCGGTCCGGCATCACGCGGGTTATGCCCTTCACAAGGACACAAACACCCCTACGCGCCAGTAGACTTACGGGTTCTCGAACTCGAACTCGTCAGGGAATGACGATGACCGGACGCTGCGCCCGCTTGGCCAGCCGCCCGGCGACGGACCCGAAGATCCGCCCGACGATGCCGTGCGTCGACCCGACGACGATCGCGTCGGCCTCGTACTCCCGCCCCACCTCTTCGAGTTCGTGGCAGATGTCGCCACCGCGCTCGACGAGGATCCAGGGCACTTCGACGAGGTAGTCGGCGCAGGCGAGCTCCAGCCCGAGGACCTCGGTGCGGTGGTCGGGTACGTCGACGAAGACGGGGGGCTCGCAGCCGGCCCACACGGTCGTGGGCAGCCGGTTGGCGACGTGCACGATGATCAGGCCCGAACCGGAGCGGCGGGCCATCCCGATGGCGTACGCGAGGGCGCGCTCACTGGACGTCGAACCGTCGAAGCCGACGACGACGCCGTGCTGGAAGGCGGGGTCGCAGGAGGGACGTGCCTCTTCCGCCGCAAGGGGCTCTGCCGCCGTGTGATCGGCGACGGGCCGCCGCTCGCGGTCCGCGGAGTCGAAGAATTCGTGACCGGCCATGGGTGTCTCGGCGTTCGGATCCTCGTGTATGGGACGACGTGGATGGGACATCGGTGCGCGGCGGAGCCGTGTCCGGGAAACATCTTCCCAACCCCATACCCCCAAGGGTACGACCGCACGCCTCCTCCGCCCAGATCCCGCACCGGCTGCGCGGGGTTCCAGGGAGCATGCACGAGCCCGCCCCCGTAACGCAATGGTTGCTGCCAAGTACAGCCGGTTTGGCCACCCTCCCCACCCAGCTGCGGGCAGTCGTGCGGCTAGGGGCGGCACGGTGGGCGCAGCGGCACCCCGCGAGCGCGGGTGAGCGAAAGCGACCCCCACGGCAACCCGATCAAGGGGCACCAGTGACCGACAGGTCGAACACGCGTTGAACCCCCGTAAGCCGACCCCGAGGGAGCCAGGAGGGAGCCCGCAGTGCCCGCCCACCGCACAGCACACCGGACCGCACCCCGCAGCACCAC
>NZ_JARGEE010000433.1:0-7114 GCF_033794485.1 Streptomyces sp. MB09-02B | reverse complement strand
CCCCTGCGTTGTCGTACGGCGCTGTCGGTGAGCGTACGTCCGGGCGCGGGGTGGTGGGGCCGGGCCGGGGGGAGGTCCCGCTGCTCGGCGGTGACGAGGCGCCGCCTGCGCCCACCCGTGCCGCCCCAGCGGCACGACTGCCCGCAGAAAGGGTGTGGGTAAGACAACGCCCGCGCAGCTCCCCAGCTGCGCGGGCGTTTATTTGCCGTCCGCCGCACCCCCGTCCCCACGGGGTTTCATGGATGGATGTCCCCGCCCGGACCGCTCTTCCGGGCCTGGGGTCGCCGCTCAGCGCCCCAGCATCACACCCACGGACGACGCCTGTGTGACCACTGCTTCCCAGCCGCCGAAGGCGTACACGAGCAGGGCCGCCAGCGGGAGGACCATCGCGGTCGCGACCAAGGGGTGGCGACGACCCGTGCGGCGGTCGGCGGTGAACACTCTGCGCTCCCGTGTGCGGATCGCGGTCCGCGGTGCCGTGTGGGCCATGGTCCCTCCTCTGACTTCTCGTAGGTCTTGCTCTGTCGTTGGCAGCGGCGGGTGTCTGACCTCGGGGGACGAGTGCTGCACCCGCCGCTTGACCTCAAATCTAGGCGCGCGGCCCCTCCGGGTCGTCATGCCCTCGTACCGATTGCCGGGCCTCCCGGAGGATGAGCGGTGACCTGCGATGTACTCCCCAGGGTGGAGACGGGGTCCTAGGTCTCGGGGTCTTCCCGGAAGGGACGTCCGGTGTGCCCCCTGTTGTCACTCGGTCGTCACGCCGATCGCTCCGAGCCGTCCTCGCGTGGCACCGGCTGTTCGACGAGGGCCAGGACCCTGTTGGCCATGAACCTGGCCGTACGTACGACCGAGCCGTTGCGGGTGACTTCGCTCACTTCCACTACGCCTCGGCGTACCGCCGTCTCCACCCGGCGGCCCGCCCGGCTCGCGATCACCTCGTAGGTGCGCGTCGTGTCCCCGGCGTCGACGACTATCTCCACACGGTCACCCTTCACGGGTTCAATCCCCCTTCTGTGGTGGGTGGTTGGAATCGCAGGCAACCCAACACCGTCCCGAACTGCTGTTCCCTGACCACCTTTCAAGTTTCCCACCAGGCACTGACAATCGATCGGGTCGTGAGGGCGCGGCCTCTGCGCACGCCCGGCCGTGGAAACGTAAGCTGTGGCTCGTCAGACGGAACGGGCAGCGGGGATGAACATGGCGATGATGCGCCTGAGGCGCGAGGACCCGCGCGTCGTCGGCTCGTTCAGGATCCACAGACGGCTCGGCGCGGGCGGAATGGGCGTCGTCTACCTGGGCTCCGACCGGCGTGGACAGCGCGTCGCGCTCAAGGTGATCAGGCCGGATCTCGCGGAGGACCAGGAGTTCCGGTCGCGGTTCGCGCGCGAGGTGTCGGCGGCGCGGCGGATCAGGGGCGGGTGCACCGCCCGGCTGGTCGCCGCCGATCTGGAGGCGGACCGTCCGTGGTTCGCGACGCAGTACGTGCCGGGGCCTTCGCTGCACGACAAGGTCGCCGAGGAGGGGCCCATGTCGGCCGCCGACGTGGCCGCCGTCGGTGCCGCCCTCTCCGAGGGGCTCGTGGCCGTGCACGAGGCCGGGGTCGTACACCGGGATCTCAAGCCGTCCAACATCCTGCTGTCCCCGAAGGGGCCGCGGATCATCGACTTCGGCATCGCCTGGGCGACCGGGGCGTCCACCCTCACCCATGTCGGCACGGCCGTGGGGTCGCCCGGGTTCCTCGCGCCCGAGCAGGTGCGCGGGGCCGCGGTCACACCGGCCACGGACGTCTTCTCCCTCGGAGCCACGCTCGCCTACGCGGCGACCGCCGACTCGCCCTTCGGGCACGGCAGTTCGGAGGTCATGCTCTACCGGGTGGTGCACGAGGAGGCGCAGTTGCGCGGGGTGCCCGACGCGCTCGCCCCGCTCGTCCGCGCCTGTCTGGCGAAGGACCCGGACGAGCGGCCCAGCACCCTGCAACTGTCCCTGCGGCTCAAGGAGATCGCCGCACGTGAGGCGCAGGGGCTGGCCGATGTCCGGCCCCCCGCGCCGCGTGGTGATCCGGACCGGCCCTCGGGGCGGCTCGCGGAGCAGTACGTCGAGCAGCGCACGTTGCGGCAGCCGCCGGAGACACGTCGGGCGCAGCCGGGTGCGGCGGGTACGCCGTTGCCCCGTACCGGGGGTGGCTCCCGGACCGGTGGGGCCTCCGGTTCGCGGACCGGAGGCGGTTCGCGGACCGGAGGCGGTTCCCGGCCGGGGGCGCGGCCCGTGCCCGCCCGCAACACCTCGGGGTCGGGGAAGCGGCCCGCTCCGCGCAGTGGGGCGGGGCGGTCGGGGCCCAGGACCAACGGGGCGGGGCGGCGGCCCGCCAATCCGCGCTTGCTGCGGCAGCGGCTTTTCGTGTTCGTCGTGGTGACCTTGCTGGCCGCGCTCGGGATCGCCACGGCGCAGGGGTGTCAGGGGCCGTCGCGAGGGCTCGGCGGGGACGGCCTCCGGCCGGAGCGGGCGGTTGTGGAGTTGCGCGGCGACTGACGGTCAGTCAGTCGGCGACTGGGCCACGAGCGACACCGACAGAGCTCGGGACCACTTCTCAGTTGTTCACCGCAGGTTGTGGATGGCTTGTCGCGCAGTTCCCCGCGCCCCTCACGGGGCGCGCGGTTTCCGGGGCGTGCAGGCTTATGGTGCGGGGCGGCCCGTCGCCACCGCGTAGAAGGCCACGGCCGCCGCCGCGCCCACGTTGAGGGAGTCGACTCCGTGGGCCATGGGGATGCGGACCCATTCGTCGGCGGACATCAGGGCTTTGGTTGACAGGCCGTCGCCCTCGGCGCCGAGCATGAGGGCCACGCGGTCCATACGGTGCGGGGCGGCCTCGTCCAGGGACTTCGCCTTCTCGTCCGGGGTGAGGGCGAGCAGGGTGAAGCCCGCGTCGCGGACCGCGTCGAGGCCCTTGGGCCAGATGTCGAGACGGGCGTACGGGACGGAGAAGACCGCGCCCATGGAGACCTTGACGCTACGGCGGTAGAGCGGGTCGGCGCAGTCGGGGGAGAGCAGGACCGCGTCCATGCCGAGGGCGGCGGCCGAGCGGAAGATCGCGCCGATGTTGGTGTGGTCGTTGACCGACTCCATGATCACGACCCGGCGGGCGGCCCCCACCAGCAGCTCGTCCGCCGTGGGCAGGGGCTTGCGCTGCATGGAGGCGAGGGCGCCCCGGTGCACGTGGTAACCGGTGACCTGTTCGGCGAGCTCGGGGCTGACCGCGTAGACGGGGGCCGGGAGTTCGTCGATGACGTCGCGCATCACGTCGACCCACTTCGCGGAGAGCAGCATCGAGCGCATCTCGTAGCCGGCTTCCTTGGCCCGTCTGATGACTTTCTCGCCCTCCGCGATGAACAGGCCTTCGGCGGGTTCGCGCCTGCGGCGCAGCTCCACGTCGGTCAGGCCGGTGTAGTCGCGCAGGCGCGGGTCGTCGGGGTCCTCAACGGTGATGAGATCGGCCACAGGGTGATACTGCCTTGTCCTGGGTGTGGTGCCAACGGCTTGGGACGGGTCGGGTTACCGGTGGTTACGGTTCCGCTCCGCGAGGGTCCGGGTCGTTGCCGGGGTCACTCCTCGGTCGCGGGCCCCACCTTCACGACCTCGCCGATGACGATGACCGCCGGTGGCTTGACCTCCCTGCTCCGCACGGTCTCGGCCACGGTGGCGAGGGTCGCGTCGACCCGGCGCTGGGCTGCCGTGGTGCCCTCCTGGATCAGGGCGACCGGGGTGCCCGGGGACTTGCCGTTCGCCACCAGGGTCTCGGCGATCCGGCCGATCTTGTCGACGCCCATGAGGATCACGAGGGTGCCGGTGAGGCGGGCGAGGGCGGGCCAGTCCACCAGGGAGCGCTCGTCGTCGGGGGCCACATGGCCGCTGACCACGGTGAACTCGTGGGCGACGCCCCGGTGGGTGACCGGGATGCCGGCCGCGCTCGGGACGGAGATCGAGCTGGAGATGCCGGGGACGACCGTGCACGGGATGCCGGCCTCGGCGAGGGCCTGGAGTTCCTCCATGCCGCGACCGAAGACGTACGGGTCACCGCCCTTGAGGCGGACGACCGACTTGCCCTGCTTCGCGTGTTCGATCAGCGCGTTGTTGATGGCCTCCTGCGCCATGAAGCGGCCGTACGGGATCTTCGCCGCGTCGATCACCTCGACGTGCGGAGGGAGTTCGGCGAGGAGGTCGCGGGGGCCGAGGCGGTCGGCGATGACGACATCGGCCTCGGCGAGGAGGCGGCGCCCGCGCACGGTGATCAGGTCCGGGTCGCCGGGGCCGCCGCCGACGAGGGAGACACCGGGGGTGCGGGTGCGGTGGTGGGGGGCGACGAGGGTGCCGTCGCGCAGGCCCTCGACGACCGCGTCGCGGATGGCGGCGGTGTGGCGGGGGTCGCGGCCCTCGGCGCGGGCGGTCAGGACGGCGACCGTGACGCCCTCGCTGTGACCGGTCGCCGGGGTCCAGGCGGTGGCCTCCTCGGCGCTGTCGGAGCGCACGCACCAGATGCGGTGGCGCTCCGCCTCGGCGGACGCGCGGGCGTTCGCCTCGGGGTCGCCGGTGGCGATCAGGACGTACCAGGCCTCGGCGAGGTCGCCCTCCGCGTAGCGGCGCTTCTCCCAGGTCAGCTCGCCCGCGTCCACCATCGCCTCCACGGACGGGGTCGCCGACGGGGAGACGAGGACGATGTCGGCGCCGGCCGCGATGAGGGCGGGGAGGCGGCGTTGGGCGACCTGGCCGCCGCCGATGACGACCACTCGGCGGCCGGCGAGGCGGAGGCCTACGGGGTAGGCGGGGTGTTCGGCCATGAGGGTGCGGCTCCTCGGGCTGGCGGCGTGCGAGGCGGGCCACTGCGGCTTTGGAGTAGGCCCTGACGTGCGGATTCTAAGGGGCGGGCGGGGGGTGCGGCTCAGCAGGTTCACCGGCTGGGCCGTCGGCACGGGGTGCGGGCCGGTGGGCGCGGACGCCCACCGGTCGGTGACGCGCCCGGCGCCCGCTCCCCTACTTCTCGGTGACCCCCGCAGAGTCGAACGTCGCCACCTCGTGCATGGCTCTCGCCGCGCTCTGGACGACCGGGAGGGCGAGGAGGGCGCCGGTGCCCTCGCCGAGGCGGAGGTCGAGGTCGACCAAGGGGCGGAGGCCCAGCTTCTGGAGGGCGGCCACATGGCCGGGTTCGGCGCTGCGGTGGCCGGCGATGCAGGCGGCGAGGACCTCGGGGGCGATGGCGCGGGCCACCAGGGCGGCGGCGCCGGCGCTGACGCCGTCGAGGATCACCGGCGTACGGAGGGAGGCGCCGCCGAGGAGGAGGCCGACGATGGCCGCGTGTTCGAAGCCGCCGATGGCCGCCAGGACGCCGATGGGGTCGGCGGGGTCCGGCTGGTGGAGTTCGATGGCCCGGCGGACGACCTCGGTCTTGCGGGCGAGGGTCTCGTCGTTGATGCCGGTGCCCCGGCCGGTGACCTCGGAGGGGTCCGCGCCGGTGAAGACGGCGATCAGGGCGGCGGAGGCCGTGGTGTTGGCGATGCCCATCTCACCCGTGAGCAGCGCCTTGTTGCCGGCCGCGACCAGGTCGCGGGCCGTCTCGATGCCCACCTCGATGGCCTGCTTGGCCTCCTCGCGGGTCATCGCGGGGCCAGTGGTCATGTCGGACGTACCGGCGCGGACCTTGCGCGGCAGCAGCCCGGGGGTGGCCGGGAGGTCGCTCGCCACACCCACGTCGACGACGCAGACCTCGGCGCCCACCTGGGCGGCGAAGGCGTTGCAGACCGCTCCCCCACCGAGGAAGTTGGCGACCATCTGGGCCGTCACCTCCTGGGGCCAGGGGGTGACGCCCTGGGCGTGGACGCCGTGGTCGCCCGCGAAGATCGCGACGGCCGCGGGCTCCGGGATGGGCGGCGGGCACTGGCGGGACAGGCCGGACAGCTGGGCGGAGATGATCTCCAGCATGCCGAGGGCGCCCGCCGGCTTGGTCATGCGCTTCTGGCGCTCCCACGCCTCGCCGAGCGCCTTGGCGTCCAGCGGGCGGATACCGGCGACGGTCTCGGCGAGGAGGTCGTGCGGCTCGGCGCCGGGCAGGGCGCGGCGGCCGTACGTCTCCTCGTGGACGACCCAGGACAGCGGGCGGCGCTTGGCCCAGCCCGCCTGCATCAGCTCGGGCTCCTCCGGGAACTCGTCGACGTACCCGACGCACAGGTAGGCCACGACCTCCAGGTGTTCGGGCAGGCCGAGGGCGCGGACCATCTCGCGCTCGTCGAAGAAGCTGACCCAGCCGACGCCGAGGCCTTCGGCGCGGGCCGCGAGCCACAGGTTCTCGACCGCGAGGGCGGAGGAGTACGGCGCCATCTGCGGCTGGGTGTGACGGCCCAGGGTGTGGCGGCCGCCGCGGGTCGGGTCGGCGGTGACGACGATGTTGACCGGGGTGTCGAGGATCGCCTCGATCTTCAGTTCCTTGAACTGCTTCGCCCGGCCCTTGGGCAGCGACTTCGCGTACGCCTCGCGCTGACGCTGGGCGAGTTCGTGCATGGTGCGGCGGGTCTCGGCCGACCGGATGACCACGAAGTCCCAGGGCTGCGAGTGGCCGACGGAGGGTGCCGTGTGGGCTGCCTCCAGGACACGGAGCAGCACGTCGTGCGGGATGGGGTCGGCGCGGAAGCCGTTGCGGATGTCGCGGCGCTCCCGCATGACCTTCAGGACGGCCTCGCGCTCGGCGTCGTCGTAGGGGGGCGCGGCCGGGCCCGTGGGCTGCCGCACTTCGTCCCTCACGTCTTCGGGTGCTTCGTCCACCGGGGCCGTGCTCTCTTCGGCTGCTGCTGATTCCACTGCTTCTGTCTCCGGCGCCGTCGACTCGCCGTCCTCCTGGTCGGCGGCCCTGGTGTCGAGGTCCTCGGCGTTCTGGACGACGTCCGGGTGGGCGTCGGCCGCCGCCGCGAGCGGCTTCGGTACGACGATCGTCTCGGCCTCGGAGTCGCGGGGGGCGGGGACCTTGGCCACGGGCTCGCCCGCCGTGCCGGGTGCTCCCTCGGTCGCGTCCGTCTGCCCCTCGGCCGCCGGGAACTCGGCGGGGGTGGGGTTCGGCACGGCGTCCTCGGGG
>NZ_JARGEE010000432.1:0-7125 GCF_033794485.1 Streptomyces sp. MB09-02B | reverse complement strand
TGTGACTGTCACGTCATCTTCCCAGTTTCTGTCCTGGTCCTTGGGCTTGGAGATGGTTATAACAGACATGTCGTCGCCGAAGGGCTCGTAGGCGTCCTCCCCGCCCCGGCCGCGGGCGCGGCCGGGGCGGGGAGGACGCCTACGAGCCCTTCGGCGACGACGCGTTGCTCACCGCGCATGTGGTGCTCGGCGCCACGGTGCTCCTCCTCGGGGCCGCTCGCCTCGCCTGGCGCCTGGCCACGCCGCTGCCTCCGTGGGCGCCCGCCCTCACCGCGGCGGAGCGGCGCCTCGCCCACGCCACCGAGACCACCCTCTACACGGTCACGTTCGCCGTCCCGGTCACGGGGATCGCCCTGGTGCTCTCGGGCGAGGAGCTGCTTCCCCTCCACATCGCGGCCCAGCTCGTCCTCTACGCGGCTCTCGCGGCCCATGTCGGGTTGGTGCTCAAACACCAACTGGTCGACCGCGACCACCTGCTGGGCCGCATGCTCTGACCGGGAGCCGTGCTCAGTCCGCCTCTTGGGCCAGGCGCCGGACGCCGGCCTTGTCCAGCTTCCCTGAGGCGTTCCTCGGGACGGTCGGCACGATGGTCAGGCGTGTGGGCAGCTTGTACCGGGCCAGCCGGCCCGCCGCGTAGGTGTGCAGGGCGTCCAGGGTGATCTCCGACGTGCCGTCCACGCTCATGACCGCCTGCACGGTCTCACCCCACTCTTCGTCGGGGATGCCGACGACGGCGACGTCCACGACTCCCGGCACGGCGGCCAGGACCCGCTCGACCTCGGCGGGGTAGACGTTCTCGCCGCCACTGATGATCATGTCCTTGAGCCGGTCGACGATGTACAGACAACCCTCCCCGTCGAGGTGGCCGACGTCGCCCGAGTGGAACCAGCCCTCCTCGTCGAAGGCGGCGCGGGTCGCCTCGGGGTCGTTCCAGTAGCCGGCGGTGACGTTGGGGCCGCGTACGACGATCTCTCCCGGTTCGCCCGGCCCCAGGGGGGTGTTGGTGACCACGTCGACGACCCGGACCTCGGTGAACGGCATGGGGATGCCCGCCGACCCGGTCTTCTCCAGGGTGCGCTCCACCGGCAGGTGCGTGGCGAACGGGGCGGTCTCGGTCAGGCCCCAGGCCTGCTGCAGCAGGATACCGTGCCGGGCGTAGAGCTCGATGAGCGAGGGCGGTACCGGTGCGCCCGCGACCACGATCGACCGCAGATGGCTCAGGTCCCGGTCGAACAGACCAGGCTCTCTCGCCAGGGCGGCGAACATCTGGGGGACGCCGAACATGGAGTTGACCCGATGGGTGACCAGGTCGTCGAAACACCTCCGCGGATCG
This sequence comes from Streptomyces sp. MB09-02B, assembly GCF_033794485.1. NCBI lineage: Bacteria > Bacillati > Actinomycetota > Actinomycetes > Kitasatosporales > Streptomycetaceae > Streptomyces > Streptomyces sp. MB09-02B. The sequence goes on along the minus strand of NZ_JARGEE010000432.1, from coordinate 5,792 downwards.
AACCCGCGGCTGATCACCACCGTGCCCCCGCGCACCAGGGTCCGGATCACGAAGCTGTTCAGGGTGCCGATGTGGAAGAGCGGGGCGGCGGCATAGGTGACGTCGCCGCGGCGGGTGTCGAGTCGGAGGTCGACGTTCACCCCGTTCCACCAGACGTTTCCGTGGGTGAGCAGGACGCCCTTGGGTGTACCGGTGGTGCCGGACGTGAACATCAGGATCGCCGGGTCGTCCGCTGACTTCGCGGCCACGGAGGCCGTGGGCGGGGCGGCGTCGAGGAGGCGTGCCCAGGACTCCCAGCCCGCCGCGCCCCCGGTCGGCGCCTCGGGGTCGTCGTCCACCAGGAGGAACCGTGCGAGGGCGGTCCGGTCGCGGATCTCGTCGACGCTCTCCCGGTGCCCCTCCTCGCAGACGAGGGCGGTGGCGCCGCTGCGGACGAGAACGGCCTCCGACTCGGCCACCGCCAGTCGGAAGTTGACCGGGACGAAGACGGCGCCCAGCCGGTGGGCGGCCAGCAGGGTGACGAGGAAGGAACTGCTGTTGAGGCCGAGGTGGGCGACCCGGTCCCCGTCGCCGATACCGCCGTCGGCCAGGACGGTGGCCAGGCGGGCGGCACGGTCGTCGAGTTCGGCGTAGGTGAGGTCACCGCCCGGGTAGCGGACGACGACGGACGTGCCCTCGTAGCGGGCGATGCGCGCGACGGCGGCGGCCGGGTTGAGGTCCACCCGCAGGCCCGAGTTGCGCGGGTGGGGTCTCGTCGCATCAGAAGTGGTCACGAGCGGCTCCTCGTCAGGCGTCGGCCCGCCGCAGGCTACGCCGTCGACCCGGGCCGCGGGGCGAGGCGGGAGGCGAGTCCGTGACGAATTCGCGCGTCAGGGCCCCTACCGAGGCGGCGGGGGCGGTGCTGCGGGTGGACGGCGACCGCGACCGGCTCGACCTGCGGGACTTCGAACGGCACGGCGGCGGGGCGCGACCGGGCCGTCACCGGCGATCGCCTCGGCGCCTCCGAACTCCTGGGTCAGGCGCATGAGTTGACGCGGTCGGCCCTCGGTGGAGGGGAACGCCTCTTCAGTCCTGCGGCGGTTCCAGGCTGATGGGAGTGGGGCCGTCGGGACGGACGGTGATGCCGTGGACGGCCTTCGGGGATTCGGCGTGGAAGACCGGGGTGTGGGCCGGCAGCAGGTGTTCGAGGAGGACGGTCGACTCACGCAGCGCGAACTGGAGGCCGAGGCAGGCGCGAGGTCCGATACCGAAGGGGAAGTACGCGCCCGGGTGGGCGGGGCGGCCGCCCGGGGAGGTGAAGCGCCCAGGGTCGAAGCGCTCGGGGTCCGCCCACAGGGCGGGATCGCGGTGGGTGAGGTACGGGCAGACCAGGAGGTCGGAGCCCGCTTCGACGGTGTGACCGCCGAGGACGTCGTCCTCGGCGGCGTGGCGGGCCAGGATCCAGGCGGACGGGTAGAAGCGGAGCGTCTCGTGGACCAGGGCCTGGACGGCCTGCCTGCGTTGCGGCGAGTCCTCGTCGCCGGCGGCGAGGGCCTTTGCGCGGGCTTCCGGGTGCCGGTCGAGGAGCAGGTACAGCCAGGTCAGGGTGGTGGCGGTGGTTTCGTGACCGGCCGCCAGCAGGGTGACGAACTCGTCGCGGATCAGCCGGTCGGTGTACTCGGGGTGCTCGGCGGAGGCGTCGGTGAGAACGTGCAGCAGTCCCCGGCCGTGGGGGCCCGCCTCGCCGCCGCGGGCGGCGTCGATCGCGTGCCGGGCGACCGCGTCGATACGCGCGAGGTCGGCTGCGACCGCCTCCCTGGCCTTGTCGGCGTCGGCGGGCAGGGCCGGCAGGGCGGCCCCGACGGCTTCCACGGCCGCCAGTTCGCGCTGGGTCTCGTCGTCCAGGGGGTGGCCGGTGAGGGAGCGCCAGATGGTGTCCAGGGCGAAGCGGCGCATCTCCTGGCCGAGGTCGAAGGTCTGCCCCGTCCGGGCGTACGTGTCCCAGCGTGCCGCGGTGGTGCGGGCGGCGGCGGTGATCCGCTGTTCGTAGTGGCGCATCCCGGTGGCGGTGAACTGGGACTGCAGCAAACGGCGTTGCCGCTTCCACGCCGGTCCGTCGGCGGCCAGGAGGCCGTCGCCGATCAGCAGACGGGCGCGGTGCGAGCGTTTGACGTACCGTTCCGGCCGTAGGACGAGGACGTCCCGGACCGCCTGCGGGTCGGTGACGAGGACGGTGGGCGTGGGCCCGAGGCGGAACGCCGCGACCCCGCCGAGCCGTTGGCGCACCAGCGTCAGCAGGTCGATCAGCTCGCCGCCGTCCGACCGCCACCGGGCCACCAGCCCCGGATCGGCCTCGGGCACGGGCCGCCCCGCCCGTGGCACGTGCGGAAGGGAGCCGGGGCCGGCTTCGGTGTCCATGGGTCTTCCCCCCTGGTCGACTGCTCGCAACACGGACTGGCAGCACGGACTGTACGGGAACGGGCACCGCCGGTGACAGTCGGTCAGCACCGGCGCGAGCCCGCGGCGGGCTGCCCTCATGACCCCGCGTCGCGATCGTGAACTACATCGCATACCCGGGGTTCAGGTTGCGGGCGGGGGTGGGGGACATGTTCGGATGAGGCGATGCGCTCCCCCCACCGCACAGATCCGCATCAGTCCTCCGACGATCGCCCCGACGCGCCGCCCAACCCCTACGAGGAGCTCGGCGCCCTCGACGACGGCCCGCTGGAAGTGACCTCCCTGGAGGAGTTCTTCGACGCGGACACCACCGGACGCGGTGGCGAGGAGGAGCAGGAACCGGAGTGGTCCCCGCCCGTGCACCGGCGGGGCGGACGGCGGCGCCGGGGACGGTTCGCCGGGCTGCCGCTCGCGGTGAAGGGGGTCGTGGGACTGGTGGTCCTCGCCGCGTTCGCCGGCCTCGCGGACCGGTGGGCGGTGCTGTACGCGGAGCATCGGGCCGCGGACGCCCTCCAGGACCGGCTGGACCTGGCCGCTGCGCCCGAGGTGGAGATCGGCGGCTTCCCGTTCCTCACCCAACTCGCCGGGAAGCGGCTGGAGTCGGTGCGGCTGACCGTGCCGGACGTCGCGGCCGACCGGGTGTCGCTGGCGAAGGTGTCGGCGACGGCTCATGACGTGCGGCTGGACGCCGAGGGTCTCACGTCGGTGCGCGGCGCCCACGTCCCACGGCTCGACGGTGACGTGCTGCTGTCCTTCGCCGATCTCAACCGCGAACTCGGCGCGTCCCAGGTGACGTTCACCGGCGAGGGCCGTGACCGGGTACGGGCGCGTGGCACCCTGCCGGTCGCCGGCCGCGATCTGCGGCTGCGGGCCGAGGCCACGATCCAGCGGCAGGGCGAGCGGGGCATCGCCACGGAGATCGGCGGCATGCGCCTGGACATCGGGGACCTGGCCACGTTCCGCCCCGGCACGGGCGCCTCCGACGGTCTGCACCTGACCCCGAAGGCCTCCGCCGACCTCGCGCGGGAGACCCGCAGGGCGAAGGCCCTGCTGTCGGTGCCGGCGATCGTGCGGCGGCTGGGGGTGTCGGACGCCACCGCCCGGGCGGCCCTCGTCGACGAGGGCAAGCTCGCCCGACTGACCGGATCGCCGCGTTTCGCCCGCCAGGCGCAGAACCTCAACCTCATCGATCTGGCCCTGGACAACCCGGCCGTACTGCGCGGTCTCGGTCTCGATCCCGACCTCCTCGACGCCCTGTCCAGGCTCACCCGGCCCGCACTCGCCGACCGGCTGTCCCTCTCCTTCGAACTGCCGGAGCCGGAGCGCGGGGAGGTGCGGCTGCGCGACGTACGCGTGGAGGAGGACGGCATCCGGGTCCGGCTCACCGGGTCGCAACTGGCCTTCGGCGGCCAGTGATTCTGTGTTTCTTGATGAAATTTGGTGTGCAGATGTGTTGACCTCTGTTCGAGATCTCTTCTACTTTGCGGGAGCCACAGAGCCGCCGACCCGCGCAGCCGGGTTTCGCGGACGCAACTGCCCAGAAAGGGATCTGGTGCCACGAAAGAACCATCGCGGGACAGCCTGCCTCGCGGCATCGCTGGCCGGCGTCACGGCGTTCGGCGGAGTCCTCGCCTCCCCCGCGTCCGCCGCTCCCGCAGCCGCCGCCTCCCGCCACGCCTCGCCGCCGCCGGTCAGTGACTTCCGCGGCGTCAACTGGGCCGACCCGCGCGACAACTACGCCGACGACGCGGTCGTGCCCTCGGGCCTGTCCACCAGCGACAACTACGCCACGACGTACGCCAAGTCCCGGGCGATCGTCGGGGGGTTCGCCAAGCTCGGTGCCAACACGGTCCGCCTGCCGGTCAACCCCACCTCCGTGAACGGCCCCTTCTGGAAGTCGTACCGGGCCGCGATCGACGCCGCCACCGCCAAGGGCTTCAAGGTCATCCTGGGCTACTGGGAGGCCGACAACGCCAAGGACGGCAAGATCGACGACCAGGCCTCCTGGGACCGTATGTGGGCACGGATCACCACCGCGTACGGCCGCAACGGCAAGGTGTACTTCGAGCCGATGAACGAGCCGTTCGGCTACACCTCCGAGGAGTGGCGGGACGTGGCCGCGCGCTGGCTGGTCACCCACCGCTCGATCCCCCGCGACCGGGTCCTCATCGGCGGCTTCAAGTACAGCGAGGACGTCAAGCCGATCTGTGCCGACAGCCGGCTGAACGGCACCCGGATCGCCCTGCACAACTACGGCTTCTGGCACACCGACTGGACCAGCGTCGACCAGTGGAAGGCGGACTTCAAGGAGCGCATCGGCACCTGCGCCTCGCGCACCATCCTCGACGAGTTCGGCGCCTCCATGACCACCGGCCTGGACTACAACGGTCCGGTCAACGGGTCCAACGAGGTCGCCTACATCCAGGCCGCGACCGACATCATCCGGGAGCTGCGCCTCGGCTCGGTCTACTGGCCCGGTCTGCGCAACGGTGACACCTACTCCCTCACCACCCTCCAGGGCACGGGCACCCGGCTGAGCCTGAAGGTCAACAACCAGAGCGGCCTCGACCGGCTGCACTGGGCCTGGAAGCAGAAGTAGCGGCACCACGCACCGGACACGCGGGGGAGTCGTCCGACATCGATGTCGGATGACTCCCCGACGTGGTGTCCACGATGAGGGAGCCGCCGCGGACGGTCCGTCAGTCCTGTGTCGTACGGCCGAGACAGGTCACCGGGCCGGGGTCCGGTACCTCGATCTCGTGGAAGCCCAGGCGGTCGTAGAAGGCGCGCGCCGGTGTGTTGGCGGTGACCATCGAGAGGTGGACGGCCGGGACCCCTCTGTCGCGCAGCGCTCGGAGGAAGGTGCGCATGAGGGCCCGGCCGTGGCCCCGGCCCTGCCAGGCGGGGAGGATGTCGATGTGCAGGTGGGCGGGGTACGGGACGAGTTCGGGCAGGATCATGCGCTCGGGGTGGTGCAGGAGCCGGACGATCGCCGCGTCGGGGCCGGGCGTCGTGCCGACGGGCACCGGGAAGCGCTCCGCCACCAGGGGCAGCCACTTCGCTCGGAAGTCCGCGACGAAGGCGGTGGTGTCCGCGGTGCCGAGGATGTAGCCGACCGCCCGGCCGCCGCCGTCGTCGAGGACGAAGGCCAGCTCCGGTTCCAGGTGGGTGTACGGGGTGGCGAAGGTCGCCGGGAAGACGTCGGGGTCCGCGTAGAAGGGACGGCTGTCGCCGCCGTTGTGGGCGGTGCGGACGCAGATGTCGTGGACGGCGTCGAGGTCCTCGGGCCGGTACGGACGGACTGCGGGAGGCGGGGTCATCGCAACATCCTGCGCGGTGTCGCCCGCCCCCACAAC
>NZ_JARGEE010000431.1:0-7149 GCF_033794485.1 Streptomyces sp. MB09-02B | reverse complement strand
CCCCACGGCCCCCCGCACCCCCAGCGGAGCGCCTACGCTGGGCCCATGCCTGAACGCCACGCCGTGTCACCTGCGTCCGGAGCGCACCTGCGCGCCCCCGACAGCGCACGGCTCACCGAGGCGACCGGAGTGTTCGCGATGCTCTCCGACGTCACCCGGCTGCACCTGCTGTGGCTGCTCGCGCAGGGCGAGTCGGACGTCGGCTCACTGGCCGACCGCTGCGAGGCGTCCCGCACGGCCGTCAGCCAGCACCTGGCGAAGCTGCGGCTCGCCGGGCTCGTGGACACCCGCCGCGAAGGCCGTCACATCTACTACAGCCTCGCCGACGGGCACCTCAAGCGCCTGGTCGTGGAGGCGCTCAGCCACGCCGACCACCGGGTCAGCGGCCAGGCACCGCACGACTGAGGACGATTCGTGAGCGCCGAAGACCGGCCGTCCCCCCTCCCGCTGTCGAGGCGGCCCGCTCTGGACGGGGACCGTGTGAGGCCGGACCGCCCCGGGGCCGGACGCGTGAGTGCCGTGGTGGCCGTGCTGACCGCCGGGCTCGTGCTGTTCCCCCGCGCGGTCCCCAACTCCGTGGGCCGGCTGGGTAGTCTGCTGGAGGCGTTCCTGCCCTGGCTCGGCCTGGTGGTCCTGGTCCTGCTCGGTGTGGGGCTGCTGCACCGCTCGGCCGTCGCGCTGCTGGCGCTCCTGCTTCCGGCGGCGGCCTGGACGTACACCTTCGGCGGGCTGCTGCTGCCCGGCGCGCCGCCCGGTCCGCACGACCTCGTCGTGGTGCAGCACAACGTCAGCGACGAGAACGGCGACCCGGCGGGCACGGCCCGCGCCCTGGCCGACGCCGAGCCCGACCTCATCGCGCTGGAGGAGCTGGTGCCCACGGCACTGCCGGTCTACGAGCGGACACTCGCCCCGGAGTACCCGTACCACGCCGTCCGGGGCACCGTCGGGCTCTGGTCGCGGCATCCGCTCACGGGGACCCGTTCGCTGGACATCAAACCCGAGGGGATCGAGGAGGACTGGCGCCGCGGGCTCAGGACCTCGGTCCGTACCCCGCACGGCGACCTCGCGGTGTACGTCGCCCACCTGCCGTCCGTCCGCCTCGGGGCGGGTGGACTCGCGTCGCGGTGGCGTGACGAGAGCGCCGCCCTGCTGGGCCGGGCCGTCGCCGCCGAGACGCGGGACCCGGTGGTCCTGCTGGGCGACCTCAACGGCACGGTCGACGACCGCGGCCTGGCACCGCTCACCACACGCATGAACGTGGCGGAGCGCGGCTTCGCCCTCAGCTACCCCGCCGGTCTCCCGCTCGCCCGGATCGACCAGGTCATGGCACGCTCGGCGACCGTCGCCGACATCCGCGCCCTGCCCGCCACCGGCAGCGACCACCTGCCGGTAGCCGCCCGGATCACCCTGGACTGACGACCGGTCACCCTGGACTGACGACCGGCGCGATGGACTCCAGTGTCGGCACGACCTCCTCGATCGAGCCGTCCGCGGTGAACACCAGCCGGTCCAGGGTGGATTCCCGGCGGACGCCGTCACCGCGCGGGGTGCCGGGGCCCGGGATCGCGAACCGGTGGTAGCAGATGAACCAGTCGTCGGTGCCGGGGACGTTCACCACCGTGTGGTGCCCGGTCGCGAGGATCCCGTACTCCGGGCGCTTGCGCAGGATCACCCCCCGTTCGGTCCACGGGCCGAGCGGCGTGGGGCCGGTGGCGTAGGCGACGCGGTAGTCCTCGCTGCGGGTGTCGTCCTCCGACCACATGAAGTAGTAGACGCCCCGGCGCTTGACGACGAAGGCCCCCTCGCGGAAGTTCGCCGGGGTGAACCGCCGTACCCGGTCCGGGTCGAAGGACACCATGTCCTCGTGGAGCGGCACGCCGTACGCCTCGCTGTTGCCCCAGTAGAGATACGTGGTGCCGTCGTCGTCCGTGAAGACGGCCGGGTCGATCATCTGGCCCGCGTAGTCGTCGCGCCCGATGAGCGGCCGGTCCAGGGCGTCCCGGAAGGGGCCGGCGGGGCTGTCGGCGACGGCCGCACCGATCTGCTGGTCGGCGCAGAAGTAGAAGTAGTAGGAACCGTTCCGTTCCCCGGCGGCCGGTGCCCAGGCGTGACGCTCCGCCCAGCGCACGTCCTTCTCCAGGTCGAGGACGACTCCGTGGTTCTCCCAGGTGACCAGGTCGTCGGAGGAGAACACCTCGAAGCGGGTGCCGCCCCAGCCCTCGAAGCCGTCCGTCGTCGGATAGATGTAGTAACGGCCGTGGAACTCCTGGATGTTGGGGTCGGCGTACAGTCCCGGCAGCAAGGGGCTGCGCATCGCCACCGCCTCCACGGTCCAGGTGCGGGCGGTCCCGTCGGCCGCCGTGACGGTGTACTCCTGCGGGGTGCGGAAGTCGCGCGGGGTGCCCGACGGGGGCTCGCTCCGGGAGTCCGCCGACAGGTCGAACTCCGGGGCGAGGGAGCCGAGTTCGGTGTCCGGGTGCACAGGCAGGACGACCTTCGACGCGGAGTCGTCGACCAGTGCGTATGCCTTCAGGCCCTCCGGCAGGCGGGCGTCGACGACGGACGCCGCTGGCGCGTACCCGCCGAGGAGCCGTTCGTACTCGGCCCGCGTCACCGGAAGCACCGAGCCGTGCCGCGCGCCGGGCGGCAGCGCGAACTCCGCGCAGGGCGTCCACTTCCCGGAGCCCAGGTCGGTGGTCTCGAAGGGCACATACCCGCGTCCGCTGAACTCGTCGACGAACAGGTACCACCTGCGGTCGTCCGTGTTCGACCTGAAGACGATCGGCCCCTCACCCTGCTCGACGGCCCCGTGACCGATACCGTCGGCCACGAAGTCGTACGCGGTGGCGCGCAGCTCCGTCGACCTCTCCACGGTGATGAACTTGCCGGCGGGCGCGGCGGGGGAGTGGGCGCGCTCGTCCTTGGTGAAGCGGTAGCAGGTGCCGTCGTGCCGGACGACGGTCGAGTCGATGACCGAGTGGCCGGGGTCGTTCCACACGCGGGGCTCGCTGAAGACGCGGAAGTCACGGGTGGTCGCGTACAGCATCCTGTTGTGGGTGTCGGCGGTGTGGTCCGGGTCGCCCTCCGCGTACAGCTTCGAGGCCCAGAAGACGACGAACGCGCCGAGCTCCGGGTCGTAGGCGGCCTCGGGCGCCCAGACGTTGCCGGCCGTGTCGGGGGCGACGCGCACCAGTCGGCGGTCGGTCCAGTGGACCAGGTCGGTGCTCTCCCAGACCATGAGCGAGGTGCTTCCGGTGCGCTGCACCCGGTCCCAGTCGCCGTCCGGCTCCCCGTGCATCCTGAGGTCGGTGGCGATCAGATAGAACCGGTCGCCCTCCGGGGCACGCACGAGGAACGGATCGCGCAGCCCGCCCGTCCCGAGGTCCGAGGTCAGCACCGGTGCCCCGCCGTTCAGTTCACGCCAGCGCAGCGGGTCGTCGCCCCGGCTGAGCGCGAACCTGATCCGCTCGCCGTCCGGGCTTCCCTCGCCGGTGAAATAGGCGAAGACGAATCCGGCGTACTGCTGCAAACCGACCTCCAACGATGCGGCCTTTTGGCATTTCCTGTGGGAAAGCCCGTCGACGAGTGTTTCCATCTGTGCCGAGCGGCGTCAATCGGCGCAGGGCGCCGGGGCGGCAGTGAAAGTTTCGGCGCGGGGCCTCCGTGCGGTCAGCCCTCCAGTCGGCGCAGTCGTTCCGCGTCGCAGGTGCGCGGGCAGGTCGAGCAGGCCTCGGCCGGGCGGATCGTGTAGTAGAGACAGCAGCCCAGACGGGTGCGGGTCGGGTGCTCACGGCCGTCGCTCGTGCGCAGGGAGCGGAAGTCGGCGCCGCCGGGGAAGGGTGCGTGGGCGGCGGGCAGGACGGCGGAGGCGGCCCGGACGCCGGCGGCCTCGTCGCCGCGCATCCGCCCGAGGTACCAGAGCCCGGAGACCAGGTCGTCGGAGACCAGCCCCCACAACGCGCGCGAGCCCCGGCGGACGTACGGGCCGATCGCCTCCAGCACCGGACCCATGTGGTCCGCCACGGCGGTCCTCAACTCGGCGCGCAGCGCCTCCTGGTGGGCGGCGACCCGGGCGCCGGGGAGGAGTGCGGCCGGGTCGCCCGGAAGGCAGACAAGCTCGGTGCCGGGGGTGACTTCGAAGGCGCCCGACGCGAGGTCGACGCGTATGTCGCCGGGGGCGATACGGGGCACGCGCCGCTCCAGACACCACACGCCGCTCATCAGCAGGCCCACCGACCAGGCGTAGTCGTGCAGGGCGCGGGAGGCGGCGACGTGCCGTGGCGCGGTGTGGCCGTGGCGCTCCCGGATGCGGGCGGCCTCCGCCTCCACGAAGGCTTCGACAGCCTCCCGGCCGTCCGTCAGGCCGACGGTGCGGGCGGGCGGTCGCCCTGATTCGACGATCCGCACGGACATCGCCTCGCACATCGCGTTCACGCGGCGGTAGGCGGCGGAGAGGAGCACCGGGACGGGTGTGGCGGTGTCGGCCTGGGGGGTCTCCAGGTGGGCCACGGTCATCGGTAACTCCATAGCGTGAAGGGGTTTGGCGAGAGAAGGAGGTAAGGCTTACCTTAGCTGCAAGATCGCGTGGCGATGACCAGGTGGAGTGTGAAGTAGTCGTGTGCGTCGTTGACCAGCGAAGTTACTGGCGGGTTGATCAAGGGCGTCGTGGATCACAGTGGGTCCACAGCAGTTGAAAACTAAAGCATGCCTAACCTAAGCTCACGTTTCGTGACTGCGACCGAACGGGCCGCGCCGACCGGCGCGCCCCCGCGTGCCCTGAGGCACCTGACCTTGTTCCTCGGCGGAATCGGCGCGCTGGCGCTGTGCGCCGCGCTGAGCCTCGCCCTGGGAACCCGCTCCGTCCCCCTGTCCACCGTGCTCGACGCGCTGGCCGGGCACGCGGAGGGCAGGGACGCCCTGGTGGTGACGGGACTTCGGCTGCCGCGCACGGTCATCGGCCTCGCGGTCGGCGCCGCCCTGGGAGTCGCGGGCGCCGTGGCCCAGGGGATCACCCGCAACCCGCTCGCCTCCCCGACGACCCTGGGAATCAACGCGGGCGCGGGCTTCGCGGTCGTCGTCGCCATCTTCGCGCTGAAGCTCACCGACCCCGTCGAGTACGTGTGGTTCGCCTTCGCCGGAGCCGCCGCAGCGGCCGTCCTCGCCCAGGCGCTGGCCCGCCGCGCCGGGGACATCGACCCGGTACGGCTCGCCCTCGGCGGCACGGTCCTCCAACTGGTGCTGCTGTCCTGGACATCGGCCGTCATGCTGGCCAGTCAGCGCACCCTGGACGAGGCACGCTTCTGGCTGGCGGGCTCCCTCGCGGGACGCCAACTCGACACGTTCTGGCCCGTGTTGCCGACCTTGCTGCTCGGCCTGCTGGTCGCAGGTGCCGTCGCGCCCGCCCTCAACGCCCTCGCCCTGGGCGACGACTCGGCCCAGGCCCTCGGTGTGCCGGTCACCCGCGTCCGCCTCGCCGGAGGCATCGCGGTCGTCCTGCTCGCCGGATCCGCCGTCGCCGTCGCGGGCCCGGTCGCGTTCATCGGACTCGCCGCGCCCCACCTGGTCCGCCCGCTCCTCGGCGGCGACCACCGCCTCCTCGTCCCCGGCTGCCTCGTCGCCGGCCCCCTGCTCCTCCTCACCGCCGACATCCTCGGCCGCCTGGTCATCCGCCCCGCCGAACTGGAGGTCGGCATCGTCACCGCGTTCCTCGGCGCACCCCTGCTGGCCCTGCTCGCCCGGAAGGTCGCCCGATGACACTGACGTACAAGGCGGCCGTACGACACGGCACGCACCGCCCGCCCGGCCGGGCCCGCCTCCTCGCCTACGGCGCCACCGGTCTCCTCGCCCTGCTCGCGCTGGTCACCGTCGCCGTCTCCACGGGGGAGATGGGCATGCCCGCCCCCGTGGCGCTCCGCGCGCTGGCCGGGTTCGGCGATCCGGGCGATGTGCTGGTGGTGCGGGAGTTCCGGGCGCCGCGGGCCGCCGCCGCCGTCGTGGCCGGCGCCGGACTGGGGGCTGCGGGCTGCGTTCTGCAACGACTGTTCCGCAACCCCCTCGCCTCCCCGGACGTGATGGGGGTGACGGGCGGGGCCTCGCTCGGCGCGGTTGCCCTGCTCGCCGCCGGAGCCTCCCAACTGCTCATCCCTGTCGGCGCGTTGGCCGGTGGCCTGCTGGCCGCGCTGCTGCTCGGGGTGTTCGCCTGGCGGTCCGGGCTCGCCGTCACCCGCCTGGTCCTCACCGGCCTGGCCGTCCAGGCGGGTCTGGCCGCTGCGGTCAACCTGATGATCGTGCGCTTTCCCGCCGAACTCGCGGGCTCGGCACTCCAGTGGACGACCGGGTCGGTGTACGGCCGCACCTGGACGGAGGTCTGGGGCGCGGGTGCCGCCGTGCTGCTCGCCCTCGCCGCCGCGCTGGTCACCCACCGCCGTCTCGCCGTGCTCGACCTGGGCGACGACTCGGCGGGCGCGCTCGGCCTCGACACCTCCGCCGCGCGCCTCCAACTGCTTCTCGTCGCCGTCACATTGGCCTCGCTGGCGGCGGCCCTCGCGGGGCCGGTCACCTTCGTCGCCCTCGCCGTCCCGCACATCGTCCGCTTCCTCACCGGCCCGCCGACGGCGGCGACGCTCGCGCTGGCGGCCCTCACCGGAGCGGTCCTCCTCCTCGGCGCGGACCTCGTGGTCCAGCACCTGCTGCCGGTGGAGGGTCTGCCGGTCGGCGCGGCGACCGCGACGTTGGGGGCGCCGTGGTTGCTGGTGCTGATGTTTCGCCAGAGCGCGCCGGTGCGGAGGGGGGTGTGAGGGCGCCCAGTAGCTCGGGGGTGCGGGTGCGTCGGCGGCTGCGGGTGCGTGGGGCTTCTCGCGCAGTTCCCCGCGCCCCTGAAAAGCAGGGGCTGCGCCCCGTGTTTTTCAGCCCGCAGTCCCGTGGACTTCCGGCCCCGCAGCGCCGTGGTCTTTCGGGCCCGCAGTCCCGTGGTCTTTCAGGCCCGCAGCGCCGTGGTCTTTCGGGCCCGCAGTCCCGTGGTCTTTCAGGCCCACAGCGCCGTGGTCTTTCAGGCCCGCAGGGGCCTGGGCTTTCAGGGGCGCGGGGAACTGCGCGAGAAGCCCCACCGGACCCGCACCCGCCGACGCACCGCAGCCACCCCCTACGACC
>NZ_JARGEE010000430.1:0-7154 GCF_033794485.1 Streptomyces sp. MB09-02B | reverse complement strand
GTCCAGGGAGGGGCGCATGGGGCCGTGGCCGGGGGCGAGGCGCAGTTCGCCCGTCTCCGGGTCGAGGGTCACGCGGGTCGCCGCCACGTCCCCGTCCAGCGCGTACGAACCCGGCGAAGGCGCCACCGTGGCCATCGCCTCGCCCGACACCAGTGCCGGGAGCAGGCGCTTGGCCGGGCCCGGCTCGTCCAGGCCCGCCAGGAGGACCGCCGCCGTCACCGTCTCCACGAGCGGGCCCGGGACGGCGTGCCGCCCCAACTCCACGAAGGCGACGGCCAGTTCGACGGGGAGCGGGCCGACCCCCTCGTACGCCTCCGGCGCCGCCAGCGCGAAGACGCCCGCGTCCGCGAGACGCGCCCACACCGCACGCCCCGCCTCGTGCTCCCCGCGCCCCCAGGCCCGTACGACGGCGGGTGTGCCGGCGGCCGTCAGCATGGCGTCCAGCGACTCGGCGAACGCCCGCTGCTCGGTGTCCAGGAGGAAGCGCATCAGCGACGGCCCTTCGGAAGCCCGAGGAGGCGCTCGGCGATGATGTCGCGCTGGATCTCGTTGGTGCCGGCGTAGATCGGGCCGGCGAGGGAGAAGACGTACCCCTCGCACCAGTCGGTGTCCGCCGCCTCGCCCTCCTCGCCGAGCAGGTCGAGCGCCGTCTCGTGCAGGGCGATGTCGTACTCGGACCAGAAGACCTTGTTCAGGCTGGCCTCGGGGCCGATCGGCGTGCCCTCCAGGAAGCGGGAGGCGGCCGCGTGGGTGAACAGCTCGTAGGCGCGGGCGCCGATCAGCGCGTCGGCCACCGCGTCGCGGGCGGACGCCGGGCTTCCCCGGTCCTGCCAGAGGCCGAGCAGCCGGGCTGCGGAGGCCAGGAAGCGGCCCGGGGAGCGGAGCGTCAGACCGCGTTCGTTGCCGGCGGTGGACATCGCGACGCGCCAGCCCTGGCCGGGCTCGCCGATGACGTCCTCGTCCGGCACGAACACCTCGTCGAGGAAGAGTTCGGCGAACGCGGGCCTGCCGTCGAGGCGGCCGATCGGGCGGACCGTCACACCGGGGGCGCGCAGGTCGAACATGAGATACGTCAGGCCCTGGTGGGGCCTGGCGGTGCCGGGCTCGCTGCGGAACAGGCCGAACGCCCGGTCCGCGAACGCCGCCCGGGACGACCAGGTCTTCTGCCCGGTCAGCAGCCAGCCCCCGGCCGTGCGCACCGCCCGGGAGGTGAGCGAGGCCAGGTCGGACCCGGCGCCGGGCTCCGACCAGGCCTGGGCCCACACCACCTCGCCGGAGGCCATCGGCGGCAGCACCCGCGCCCGTTGCTCCCGCGTGCCGTGGTCGAAGAGGGTCGGGGCGAGGAGGTTGATCCCGTTCTGGCCGACCCGGCCCGGGGCGCCCGCCGCGTAGTACTCCTCCTCGAAGACCAGCCAGCGGAGCAGCCCCGCGTCCCGGCCGCCGTACGCGGTCGGCCAGTGCACCACCGACCAGCGGTCGGCTGCCAGTTCGGCCTCCCACGCGCGGTGTGCCGCGAAGCCCTCCTCGGTCTCCAGGGAGGGGAGCGGCTCCGACGGGACATGGGCGCGCAGCCAGGCACGGGCCTCGGCGCGGAAGGCCTCGTCGGCGGGGGAGTGGGCGAGGTCCATGGAGCGCTGCTCCTTCCCTAACAAGTGTTTGGTAGGTTAGCGTGCCCGCATGAAGAACGTCGACCCTCCGACGTACGTCCCCGGCCACGGCCTGCTCGCCGGACGCACAGCCGTGATCACCGCGGCCGCCGGCGCGGGCATCGGCGGAGCCACCGCGCGACGCTTCCTGGAAGAGGGCGCGCGCGTACTGATCAGCGACGCCCACACACGCAGACTCAAGGAGCACCGGGCCGAGCTGGTCGACGAGTTCGGAGCCGACCACGTCCGCGCGGTGCCGTGCGACGTCACGAACGACGACCAGGTACGGGCACTGTTCGAGGCGGCGGCCCGGCTGCACGGACGGCTCGACATCGTCGTCAACAACGCCGGCCTGGGCGGCACCTCGGACCTCGTCGACATGACCGACGAACAGTGGTCCAGGGTGCTGGACGTGACACTGAACGGCACCTTCCGCTGCACCCGGGCCGCCCTGCGACTGATGCGGGAAGCCGGCGGCGGCGTGATCGTCAACAACGCCTCCGTCGTCGGCTGGCGCGCCCAGGCCGGGCAGGCGCACTACGCCGCGGCCAAGGCGGGCGTCATGGCCCTGACCAGATGCGCGGCGATCGAGGCGGCCGCCTACGGGGTCCGGGTCAACGCCGTCTCGCCCAGCCTCGCCATGCACCCGCACCTGGTGAAGGTCACCACCCCGGAACTGCTGGAGGAACTGACCGCGCGCGAGGCCCTCGGGCGGTACGCCGAACCCTGGGAGGTGGCCAACGTGATCGTGTTCCTCGCGTCCGGCTACTCCTCGTACCTGACGGGTGAGATCGTCTCCGTCAGCAACCAGCACCCGTGAGGACGAGGACGAGGAACAGCGTGCCGACCAAGAAGAAGCCCCGGACGACCGCCGGCGACAAGCCCCCCGCCGCGCCCGCCCGCCGTCGGGAACTCCTCGACCGGGCCGCCACGGTCTTCGCCGACCTGGGGTACAACGCCACCACCGTCCGCAGGATCGCGGACGACGCCGGCATGCTCGCGGGCAGCCTCTACTACTACTTCGAGTCCAAGGACGCGATGCTGGAGGAGATCCTGCGGACCTTCCTCGACGAACTCTGGGAGGGCTACGACGCCGTCCTGGACGCCGAACTGCGCCCCCGGGAGACCTTCGAGGCCCTGGTCGTCGAGTCGTTCCGCGCCATCGACCGGCACCGCGCCGCCGTCGCGATCTACCAGAACGAGGCCAAGAAGCTGGTCGCGCAGGACCGGTTCCTGTTCCTCGACGCGTCGCAGCGCAAGTTCGAGAAGGCATGGCTGGCCACGCTGGAACGCGGCGTGGCCGCCGAGGAGTTCCGGGCCGACCTCGACACCAGGCTCACCTACCGGTTCGTGCGCGACACCGTGTGGGTCGCCGCCTCCTGGTACCGGCCCGGCGGACGACTCGGCCCGGAGGAGATCGCCCGACAGTACCTGTCGATGGTCCTGGAGGGGATCGCCGTACACACGAAGCCCTGACGCTCGTTCGGTGAACAACCTTTGACAACAAGGGAGTTGACATGGCCGAGGCCTATATCGTCGAAGCGGTCCGGACGCCCGTCGGGCGGCGCGGAGGAGGGCTCGGCCAGGTCCATCCGGCCGACCTCGGCGCACACGCCCTCACAGCGCTCGTCGCACGCGCCGGCGTGGACCCGGCCGCCGTGGAGGACGTCGTCTTCGGCTGCCTGGACACCGTCGGCCCGCAGGCCGGTGACATCGCCCGGACCAGTTGGCTGGCCGCCGGGCTGCCCGAGGAGGTGCCGGGCACGACCGTCGACCGGCAGTGCGGCTCCTCGCAGCAGGCCGTGCACTTCGCCGCGCAAGGAGTGCTCTCCGGCACCCAGGACCTGGTGGTCGCGGGCGGCGTCCAGAACATGACCATGATCCCCATCGCCTTCGCCTCCCGCCAGGCCGCCGTCCCCCTCGGGCTCACGGACGGCCCCTTCGCGGGCAGCGAGGGCTGGCGGGCCCGCTACGGCGACCGGCCGGTGAACCAGTTCGCCGGCGCCGAGATGATCGCCGCGAAATGGGGCATCAGCCGCCGCGACCAGGAGGAGTACGCGCTGCGCTCCCACCGCCGGGCGGTACGGGCCCTCGACGAGGGCCGCTTCGCGCGCGAGACCGTGCCGTACGGGGACGTCACCGTCGACGAGGGGCCACGCCGTGACACCTCGCTGGAGAAGATGGCCGCGCTGAAGCCGGTCATCGACGGCGGCACCGTCACCGCCGCCTGCTCCTCCCAGGTCTCCGACGGCGCCGCTGCGCTCCTGCTCGCCTCCGAACGCGCCGTACGGGAGCACGGGCTGACGCCGCGCGCCCGCGTGCACCACCTCTCCGTACGCGGTGAGGACCCGATACGGATGCTCACGGCGCCGATACCGGCGACGGCGTACGCCCTGAAGAAGTCCGGCCTCACCCTCGACGCGATCGACCTCGTCGAGATCAACGAGGCCTTCGCGCCCGTCGTCCTGGCGTGGCTCAAGGAGACGGGCGCCGACCCGGAGAAGGTCAACGTCAACGGCGGCGCGATCGCCCTCGGCCACCCCCTCGGCGCGACCGGCGCCAAACTCATGACGACCCTCCTGCACGAACTGGAGCGCACGGGCGGCCGGTACGGGCTGCAGACGATGTGCGAGGGAGGCGGACAGGCGAACGTGACGATCATCGAGCGGCTCTGAGGGGCGGCGGGCGCCGGTCGCCGGGCATCGAGCGCCGCGTACGCGTCGGCCGCCGCGTGTCGCGCCCGCGTCTGCGCCCGCCGTCGGGTGTCGCGCCCGCGTCGGTGACGGACGCCGTGTCCGTGGCGGGCGTCCGGCGTCAGGCCTCGCCGAGGCGGCGGCGTACCTCGTCCGCCTCCCTCATGATCCGCTCCACCAGCTCCGCACAGGACGGCAGGTCGTCGATCACGCCGGCGACCTGCCCGGCCGCCATCACCCCCAGGTCCGTACGGCCGTCCACCATCGCGGACCTGAGCAGCATGGGCGTGTTGGCGGCGAGCAGGACCTGGCTCCAGGCGAGGTCCTTGCCGTGCCGCAGCGCGAGGCCGTCGCGGACCATGTCGCGCCAGGTGAGCCCGGAGAACCGCCGGAAGCCCGCCGCGTGCCGTAGGGCGCGCACCAGGGCGCGCGCCCGTCCGGACGCCTCCAGCGCGCTCACGAACTCCGTGCGGAGCATGCGGTGCGGCAGCCCGTCCACGGCCCGCGTGACGGTGACGTCCTTGACGGTCGCCGCCAGATAGCGGGCCTTCACCGCGTCGGGCACCGTCGAGTCCGAGGTGAGCAGGAACCGGGTGCCCATCGCCACCCCGGCCGCCCCGAACGCCAGTGCCGCCACCAGGCCCCGCCCGTCGTGGAAGCCGCCGGCGGCGACGACGGGGATGTCGACGGCGTCCACCACCTGCGGCAGCAGCACGGTCGTCGCCACCTCCCCGGTGTGTCCGCCGCCCTCGCCGCCCTGCACGACCACCGCGTCCGCACCCCACGCCGCCACCTTCTCGGCGTGCCGCCGGGCGCCCACCGACGGGATCACCACCACGCCCGAGTCCTTGAGCTCGGCGATCAGTTCCCTGGACGGCGCGAGCGCGAACGACGCCACCCGGACGCCCTCCTCCACGATGACCCGCACCCGCTCCCGCGCGTCCGCCGCGTCGGCCCGCAGATTCACCCCGAACGGCGCGTCCGTGCGGGACCGCACCTCCCGTACGGCCTCCCGGAGCCGCGCGGGTGGCATCGTCGCGGAGGCCAGGATGCCGAGCGCCCCCGCGTTGGCCGTGGCGGAGACCAGCCGCGGGCCGGCCACCCACCCCATACCGGTCTGCACGACCGGATGGCGGACGCCGACGAGCCGGGTGAGCGCCGTGTCCATCAGCCCTGGACCTCACGGGCGCGGGCGCCCGCCGGGTCGAGCACCTCGCGGATCAACCGCAGCTCCTCCGCCGTGGGCTCCCGTGTGTACGGCACCTCGTCCGGGACGGCGAGCGCGAAGCCCGTCGCCTCCGCGACCTGCTCGACCGTGACCCCGGGATGCAGCGAGGCCAGCCGCATCGCGCGGTCGGGCGTCGCGAAGTCGAACACCCCGAGGTCGGACACGACCCGCGGCAGGTGGTGGAAGCGGGCGGTCGCCGGATGCGCGGCCACGCGGTCGTGACCCACCCCGCACACCATGTCGACCTTCTCGACGAAGACCCGCCGAGAGTGCTTCGGCACCCAGTAACTGGTGGGGTTGTTCAGGGTGTTGACCGGCGCCCCCCGCACCCCCAGCAACTGTCGTCTCGGCCTCGCCCAGTCGCCGACGCAACTGATGTTCTGGTTGCCGTACCGGTCGATCTGGCTCGCGCCCATCATCACGTGCCGCCGACCGCCGGTGACCAGGTCCAGGTGCCGGCGGTACGGCAGCCACCCCTCCACGGCGCCGTCGAGGTCGACGAGCAGCGCCTCGCCGTCGGTCAGCAACAGGTCCGGCGAGAACGTCCGCCTGGCCAGGCGCGCGCCCAGCGACGGGATCAGCCCCATGGGGCTCGCGAGGATCTCCCCGGCGCCGCGCCAGGCCTCCGCACAGGCGATCACGCAGTACTCGGCCCGGGTCGCGCCGCTCGTCGTCGTCCCCTCGTTCACGTGCCCTCCCTCTGCCAGGCCCGTACGGCCGACTGGTAGGCGGGCTCGTCGCCGGCCAGGAACCGTTCGGCGAAGTCCTCCCAGGGCGTGGTGGCGTACATCTTCTGGAAGGCCTCGTCCCGGCCGTGGTCGGGGGCGCAGGAGGTGAAGTGCGCGCCGTTCGGGGCCTCGATCACACCCGTCACCACATGCCGGCCGACCAGCAGCGACTGCGGCGGGCCCTCCTTCGTCAACTCGGCCGTGTCCACGATCCGTTCGCACGAGACGTACGCCGTCTCGGCCGCCTCGCAGAACAGGTCGTCGAAGTACGGGTCCGGGCCCAGGTACTGACCGTTGCCCCGCCGGTCGGCCCGGTTGACGTGCACGAGCGCGGCATCGAGGCGCAGGGCGGGCACGGCGACGAAGGTCTCCCCGTCGTCGTACGGCGAGGTGACCGTCCGCAGGCCGGGGTTGACCCGCATCACGTCCGAGCCGATGCCCGCCCGCACCGGGAGGAACGGCAGCCGGTGCGCGGCGGCCCGCAGACCCCCCAGGAACATCGCCTCGTCGATCTCCATCAGCTCGAACGCGCCCCGCTCGCGCGCCGCGCGGAAATGGGGTTCGAGGGGGATGGAGTCCAGGGTGGCGAAGGGGGCGACCAGCTTCCGGACCCGTCCCGCGGCGGCGAGCATCCCGACGTCCGGGCCACCGCAGGAGACGACCGTGAGATCGGTGACCCCGGACCGGAGCACCGCTCTCACCAGAGCCATCGGCTTGCGGCGCGAGCCCCAGCCGCCGATGCCGAGCGTCATCCCGCTCGCCAGCCGCGAGACGGCCTCGTCGGCGCTCATGGTCTTGTCACTCACCCGGGTCCCCCTCCACCGCGCCCCTTCCCTCGGCCGCGTCGGCCGTCCCGGCC
>NZ_JARGEE010000042.1:0-33906 GCF_033794485.1 Streptomyces sp. MB09-02B | reverse complement strand
CCTCACCCCTCACACGCCCCCCGCTCAACCTCCGGAGGACCCCGTGCCAGAACTGCCCGAGGTCGAGGTCGTCCGGCGCGGCCTGGAGCGCTGGGTGGCGCACCGCACCGTCGCCGACGTCGAGGTCCTCCACCCCCGGGCGATCCGTCGGCACCTGGCCGGCCCGGAGGACTTCGCGCACCGGCTCAAGGGGCGTCGCATCGGCGAGCCCAGCCGGCGCGGGAAGTACCTGTGGCTGCCCGTGGAGGACACCGGGATCGCCGTCCTCGCGCACCTCGGGATGAGTGGCCAGCTGCTCGTGCAGCCGCATGACGCGGCCGACGAGAAGCACCTCAGGATCCGTGTCCGCTTCGCGGACGACCTCGCCACCGAACTGCGCTTCGTCGACCAACGCACCTTCGGGGGACTGTCGTTGCACGACACCACCCCCGACGGTCTGCCGGACGTCATCGCGCACATCGCCCGCGACCCCCTCGACCCGCAGTTCGACGCCGAGGCCTTCCACCAGGCGCTGCGGCGGAAGCGCACGACGATCAAACGCGCCCTGCTCGACCAGTCGTTGATCAGCGGGGTCGGCAACATCTACGCGGACGAGGCGCTCTGGCGGGCGAAGATCCACTACGAACGCCCCACCGCCGGTTTCACCCGTCCCCGCACCACCGAACTCCTGGGCCATGTACGGGACGTGATGAACGCCGCCCTCTCGGTGGGCGGCACGAGCTTCGACAGCCTCTACGTCAACGTGAACGGTGAGTCGGGGTACTTCGACCGGTCGTTGGACGCCTACGGCCGCGAGGGGCTGCCCTGCCGCCGCTGTGCCACGCCGATGCGGCGGCGGCCGTGGATGAACCGGTCCAGCTACTTCTGCCCCACGTGTCAGCGGGCGCCGCGCGCCGCGTCGTAACGCTCGCGGGACCGGAGGACCTCCTCCATGCGGTCCTCCACACAGGTGATGAGGGACAGCAGGCGCTCGGAGACCTCGCGGCCGAGCGGCGTGAGGGTGTAGTCGACGCGGGGCGGGTTGGTGGGCTGTGCGTCGCGGTGGACGAGGCCGTCGCGCTCCAGGGCGTGCAGGGTCTGGGAGAGCATCTTCTCGCTGACGCCGTCCACGCGGCGGCGCAGCTCGTTGAAGCGGAGCGAGCTCTCATGCAGCGCGCCCATGGTGAGCACGCCCCAGCGGCCCGTGACGTGCTCCAGGGTGCCCCGTGAGGGACAGTTCCTGGCGAACACGTCGAAGGCCAGCCCGTCGACGTCCATGGCGTGCGTGCCCACGGCATCCGTACCCGCGGCCGCCCGCATGGGCGTCACGCTCGTCTGCGCGGCTGATTCCATACGCACGAGGATACTCCCGCACAGCGCTAGCCAGAAGATTGCACTAACTGCTGGTTAGCGCCGGGGGCGGGGAGGAGTGGCCGGGCAGACGGGTGTCACCTGTCCTAGTAGCCGAAGTCCTGCGTCCACCACGGTCCGCCGTCGCCCAGGTGGACGCCGACTCCGAGGGTCTTGAAGTCGCAGTTCAGGATGTTCGCCCGGTGGCCGGGGCTGTTCATCCAGGCTTCCATGACCGCTTCGGCGGTGGCCTGGCCGCGGGCGATGTTCTCGCCGCCGAGGCCGGTGATCCCGAGGGCGGCCGCACGGTCCCACGGGTCGGAGCCGTCGGGGTCGGTGTGGTCGAAGAACCCGCGCAGGGCCATGTCCGCGCTGAACGTCTCGGCCAGCTTCGCCAGGTCGCTGTTGGCCGCCACCGGCTGGCAGCCGGCCTTGGCCCGCTCCTCGTTGACGAGCAGGAGGACCGCGGCCTCGGCCTGGGTCTCGGAGGAGAGCTCCGCCGGAGAAGTGGTGTCCTTCTCCTTGCCCTTCTCCTTCTCCTTGGTGGGCTTGTCGGACGGCGTCCTGGTCTTCTGGGAGCCGGAGCCCTTGTCCGCCTCTTCGGCGGGCTTCTTCTCCTCGGACGGGGGCGTCGACGGGGCCGGGGTGTTCGACGGGGAGGCCGCGCGCTCGGCGTCACGGCTGGTGGACTCGTCCTCGCGCTGGCCCTGCGCGGCGCCGTCCGTGCCGCCCTGCTGGGTCGCCGCACCCGTCGGCGAGCCCGCGGGCACCACCGTCTCGTTGGCGTTGCCCCCGCTGATCGTGTACTGGTCGCCGCCCGGCAGCACACCGGTGGCCACCGCGACGGTGCCGAGGGCGACGGCGGCGGAGACCCCGAGGAGACCGGTCTTCACAGGCGTCACGGTCTTCTTCTTGCGGCGGCGCGAACCGCCCCGCGAGGCGGCCTGGGCGTCGGCCTCCAGGAACGCGGCGAACCCGTACAGGTTCTCCGGGCCGTAGTGCGGCTCCTCGGGGACGAAGCCCCTGTCAGTGACCCCGGCGGCGCGGCCCCCCCTGGCGGCGCGGCCGGCGGCGGAGCGTCGGTGGCGTCCCATGTCTTGGCCTTCCTCGTCCTTGCGGTCCTGCGGTCAACGTTGGGGAGTTCGTCAACGTTGTGTTCGTCGTCTTCACGAATCCCACACGAAGGAGTGAGTTTCATATGAGATTCATTGGGTGGGGACGGTACAGCATGGCGCCAGGGGAGGGAGAGACCCAGGAGACATTGGCCCGTTAGCGTGCGGTCATGAGCGAGGATGTACGGCTGGTCGCCTGGGTGCGTGGACGGGTGCAAGGTGTGGGTTTCCGCTGGTTCACCCGGGCCAGGGCCCTGGAGATCGGGGGCCTGAGTGGTTTTGCTCTCAATTTGGCCGACGGGCGGGTGCAGGTGGTCGCCGAGGGGCCGCGTGAGGCGTGCCAGGGGCTCCTGGAGTGGCTCCAGGGGGACGACACGCCCGGGTGCGTGGTGGGTGTGACCGAGATCTGGGACACACCGCGAGGGGGGTACGAGGGCTTCGCCATCCGCTGATCGCTCCGCCGGAACAAAAAGCGTGAGAGCGGAGGGGAGCGCCACCGGCATATGCCAGAAGCATGCACAAACCAGAAATGTGCAGGTGATTGCCAAGACGGGTTGGCCATGGCAGGCTCCGAAGAGAGGATGATCCCCTCGCTCCGCCGGCCAGGAGAGGTCCCGGAATCGCCGCAGCGTCGCCCGATCGGGGCCGCGCGGCAGTGGGGTGCCCGCCAATGCCGGGCGTGATCGTGTTGACCGTCAAACTTTTTGGTGAGACGCTAAAAGCAACCCCGCGCACCTTAGCTGTTTGGCATGAAGACGGCAGCAAAAACTCAACAGTGCCAAGCAAGGCGGGTGCGATTCCCTCACGACCCACACCGCTTCGGTCGGTCACTCAGTGTGGAGGACCATCCATCATGGCAAAGGCGCTTCTCGGTTACGTCGGCGGCTCCGACCCGCGACTCCTCGCCGAGATGCGACGGCTCCAGCAGCGTGTCCAGGACCTGGAATCCGAGCTCGGACGCATCCAGGCGGAGAACGACGCGCTGACGGCTGCCGCTTCTCACGACTCGCTCATGGAGCTCGACGCACGCCAGGCGGAGCCTGCGCTCACCTGATCACTGCATCGCACCACGACAGACAGCAGTGGTTGGGCTGCCAGTATCAACCGCTAAGTTGTCAGATCTGCAAGGGACGCCTTCTCTAGAGGCGTCCCTTCTTTCTGTCCCCGAGCCCCGCTTCCCCGCCTCGGCCCCCGACCCACCTCACCCTCTTTAACGTCTGATGTGCCCTGCACGTTCATGGGCGAAACCGCGCGTTCATGGAGTGAGACAAGGCCGGAAGGTAGAGTCCAGCGCCGTGCACCTCAAGGCCCTGACCCTCCGGGGGTTCAAATCGTTCGCTTCGGCGACCACGCTCCGGTTCGAACCGGGCATCACGTGTGTCGTCGGGCCCAACGGTTCGGGCAAGTCCAACGTCGTGGACGCGCTCAGCTGGGTCATGGGCGAACAGGGCGCCAAGTCGCTGCGCGGCGGCAA
Source organism: Streptomyces sp. MB09-02B (assembly GCF_033794485.1). NCBI lineage: Bacteria > Bacillati > Actinomycetota > Actinomycetes > Kitasatosporales > Streptomycetaceae > Streptomyces > Streptomyces sp. MB09-02B. The sequence continues at coordinate 29,991 of NZ_JARGEE010000042.1, read as the reverse complement.
GATGGAGGACGTCATCTTCGCCGGCACCACCGGGCGTCCCCCGCTCGGCCGCGCGGAGGTCTCGCTGACCATCGACAACTCCGACGGGGCCCTCCCCATCGAGTACTCCGAGGTCACGATCACGCGGATCATGTTCCGCAACGGCGGCAGCGAGTACCAGATCAACGGCGACACCTGCCGTCTCCTCGATATCCAGGACCTGCTCTCCGACTCCGGCATCGGCCGCGAGATGCACGTCATCGTCGGCCAGGGCCAGCTCGACTCCGTCCTGCACGCCGACCCCATGGGGCGCCGCGCCTTCATCGAGGAGGCCGCCGGCGTCCTCAAGCACCGCAAGCGCAAGGAGAAGGCCCTGCGGAAACTGGACGCCATGCAGGCCAACCTGGCCCGCGTCCAGGACCTCACCGACGAACTCCGCCGCCAGCTCAAGCCGCTGGGCCGCCAGGCCGCCGTCGCCCGCCGGGCCGCCGTCATCCAGGCCGACCTGCGCGACGCACGCCTGCGCCTGCTCGCCGACGATCTCGTACGCCTCCACGCCGCGCTCCGCACGGAGGTCGCCGACGAGGCCGCGCTGAAGCAGCGCAAGGAGGCCGCCGAGACGGAACTGAAGAAGGCGCTCCAGCGGGAGGCCCACCTGGAGGGCGAGGTGCGCCGGCTGGCCCCGCGCCTCCAGCGCGCCCAGGAGACCTGGTACGAACTGTCACAGCTCGCCGAACGGGTGCGCGGCACGATCTCCCTGGCCGATGCCCGGGTCAAGAGCGCCACCTCGGCGCCCCCCGAGGAGCGGCGCGGCCGTGACCCGGAGGACATGGAGCGCGAGGCCGCCCGTATCCGCGAACAGGAGGCCGAACTCGAAGCGGCCCTGGAGGCCGCCGAGCGTGCCCTGGAGGACACGGTCGAGCACCGAGCCGACCTGGAACGGCAACTCGTGGTCGAGGAACGCCGGCTGAAGGACGTCGCCCGCTCCATCGCCGATCGCCGCGAGAGCCTCGCCCGGCTGAACGGCCAGGTCAACGCCGCACGCTCCCGCGCGGCCTCCGCGCAGTCCGAGATCGACCGCCTCGCCGCCGCCCGCGACGAGGCGCGGGAACGTGCCGCCGCCGCCCAGGAGGAGTACGAGGCGCTCAAGGCCGAGGTCGACACCCTCGACGCCGACGACTCGGACCTGGCCGAACAGCACGACGCCGCGAAGCGCGCCCTGGCCGAGGCCGAGACCGCCCTCACCGCCGCCCGCGAGGCCACGACCACGGCCGAACGCCGCCGGGCCGCCACCCAGGCCCGCCACGAGGCCCTCGCCCTGGGCCTGCGCCGCAAGGACGGCACGGGCGCGCTGCTCGCCGCGAAGGACCGGCTCGGGGGGTTGCTGGGTCCGGCCGCCGAGCTCCTGACGGTGACCCCGGGGCACGAGGTCGCCCTGGCGGCGGCCTTCGGCACGGCCGCCGACGCGATCGCCGTGACCAGCCCGGCCTCCGCAGCCGAGGCCATCCGCCTGCTGCGCAAACAGGACGCGGGCCGGGCGGCCCTGCTGCTGGCGGGGGCGCCCGAAGACCTGACCTCCGCCTCCCCAAGGGGCGCGGGGAACGGCGCGACCAGCCACGACGGACCCACGGACGAAAGGCGACCCCTCCCGGCATCCCCTCCCGCATACTTCGCCGCGGACCTGGTCCGTGCTCCTTCCGACCTCACCCCCGCCGTCCGCCGCCTCCTCCACCGCATCGTCGTCGTGGACACCCTCGAAGACGCCGAGGCCCTCGTCTACGCGCGCCCGGACCTCACCGCGGTCACCGCCGAAGGCGACCTGCTCGGGGCCCACCTCGCCCACGGCGGCTCGGCCGGGGCACCGAGCCTGCTGGAGGTGCAGGCCGCCGTCGACGAGGCGGCGGCCGAGCTGGAGGAACTGGCCGTACGGTGCGAGGAGTTGGCCGAGGCTCAGGAGAGCGCCGTCGAGCTGCGCCGGGAACGGGCCGGGCTCGTGGAGGAGCTGGGGGAGCGGCGCCGGGCGGGCGAGCGGGAGAAGTCCGCCGTCGCCCAGCAGCTCGGGCGGCTGGCCGGGCAGGCGCGGGGCGCCGCCGGGGAGGCCGAGCGGTCCACGGCCGCCGCCGCACGCGCCCAGGAGGCGCTCGACAATGCCGTACAGGATGCCGAGGAGCTGGCCGAACGGCTCGCGGTGGCCGAGGAGATGCCCGTCGAGGAGGAGCCGGACACCTTCGTACGGGACCGGCTCGCGGCGGACGGGGCCAACGCGCGGCAGACCGAGATGGAGGCCCGGCTCCAGGTGCGGACGCACGAGGAGCGGGTCAAGGGGCTCGCGGGGCGCGCGGACTCACTCGACCGGGCCGCGCGCGCCGAGCGTGAGGCGCGGGCGCGGGCCGAACAGCGCAGGGCGCGGCTGCGGCACGAGGCGGCCGTGGCCGAGGCCGTCGCCTCCGGCGCCCGGCAGTTGCTCCGCCACGTCGAGGTCTCCCTCGGGCGCGCGGACCAGGAACGCACCGCCGCCGACTCGGCCAGGGCACGCCGCGAGCAGGAGCTCGCGCAGGCCCGTGACCAGGGGCGCGGCCTCAAGGCGGAGCTGGACAAGCTGACCGACTCCGTCCACCGGGGCGAGGTGCTCGGCGCCGAGAAGCGGATGCGGATCGAGCAGCTGGAGACCAAGGCGCTGGAGGAGCTGGGCGTCGAACCGGAGGGGCTGATCGCGGAGTACGGGCCCGACCAGCTCGTACCGCCGTCGCCGCCGGCTGAGGGGGAGGAGCTGCCGGAGGACCCGGAGCATCCCCGCAACCAGCCGAAGACGTTCCACCGGGCCGAGCAGGAGAAGCGGCTCAAGGCGGCCGAGCGGGCGTACCAGCAGCTCGGCAAGGTCAATCCGCTGGCGCTGGAGGAGTTCGCGGCGCTGGAGGAGCGGCACAAGTTCCTCAGCGAGCAGTTGGAGGACCTGAAGAAGACCCGCGCCGATCTGCTGCAGGTGGTGAAGGAGGTCGACGAGCGGGTCGAGCAGGTCTTCACCGAGGCGTACTGGGACACCGCGCGGGAGTTCGAGGGCGTGTTCGGTCGGCTCTTCCCGGGCGGCGAGGGACGGCTGATCCTCACCGACCCGGACAACATGCTCACCACCGGCATCGACGTCGAGGCCCGGCCGCCGGGCAAGAAGGTCAAGCGGCTGTCGCTGCTCTCGGGCGGGGAGCGGTCGCTGACCGCCGTCGCCATGCTGGTGTCGATCTTCAAGGCGCGGCCCAGCCCGTTCTATGTGATGGACGAGGTCGAGGCGGCGCTCGACGACACCAACCTCCAACGGCTGATCCGGATCATGCAGGAGCTGCAGGAGGCGTCGCAGCTGATCGTGATCACCCACCAGAAGCGGACCATGGAGGTCGCCGACGCGCTGTACGGCGTGTCGATGCAGGGCGACGGTGTCTCGAAGGTGATCAGCCAGCGGTTGCGTTAGGCGATTCCGAGCGCGGGTAGGCGGGGCTGGTCCAGCAGATCATCAGGCCCGTTCCCCCGACATCGGCGACGTGCCCGCCGAGGAGTACAGACGTGACCAGCACAGCGCAGCCCAGGGCAGGAGCTCGCGGCGCCCAGCCCGACCATCTCTCGCACGTGATCTTCATCGCGGCGGCGGCCGCGATGGGCGGTTTCCTCTTCGGTTACGACAGCGCCGTGATCAACGGCGCCGTCGAAGCCATCCGGCACCGCTACGACATCGGCTCCACGGCCCTGGCACAGGTCATCGCCGTCGCCCTCATCGGCTGTGCCGTCGGCGCGGCCACGGCGGGCCGGATCGCCGACCGCATCGGCCGTATCCGGTGCATGCAGATCGCGGCCGCCCTCTTCACGGTCAGCGCCGTCGGTTCCGCGCTCCCGTTCGCGCTCTGGGACCTCGCCTTCTGGCGGATCGTCGGCGGCTTCGCCATCGGCATGGCGTCCGTCATCGGCCCCGCCTACATCGCCGAAGTCGCCCCGCCCGCCTACCGGGGACGGCTCGGCTCCTTCCAGCAGGCCGCGATCGTCGTCGGCATCGCCGTCTCCCAGCTCGTCAACTGGGGCATCCTGAACGCCGCCGACGGTGACCAGCGCGGAGAGCTGTTCGGCCTGGAGGCCTGGCAGATCATGCTCGGCGTCATGGTCGTCCCCGCCGTGCTCTACGGCCTGCTCTCCTTCGCGATCCCCGAGTCCCCGCGCTTCCTGATCTCCGTCGGCAGGCGCGAGCGCGCCCGTGAGGTCCTCGCCGAGGTCGAGGGCGAGGACGTCGACCTCGACGCCCGGGTCGCCGAGATCGAGTCGGCCATGAACAGCGAGCACAAGTCGACCTTCAAGGACCTGCTCGGCGGCAGCTTCCTCTTCAAGCCGATCGTCTGGATCGGCATCGGCCTGTCGGTCTTCCAGCAGTTCGTCGGCATCAACGTCGCCTTCTACTATTCCGCGACGCTGTGGCAGTCCGTGGGCGTCGACCCGAGCGAGTCGTTCTTCTACTCCTTCACGACCTCGATCATCAACATCGTCGGCACCGTCATCGCGATGATCTTCGTCGACCGGATCGGCCGCAAGCCGCTCGCCCTCATCGGCTCCGTCGGCATGGTCGTCGGCCTCGCCCTGGAGGCCTGGGCCTTCTCCTACGACCTCGTCGACGGCAAGCTCCCCGCCACCCAGGGCTGGGTCGCCCTGATCGCCGCCCACGTCTTCGTCCTCTTCTTCGCCCTCTCCTGGGGTGTCGTCGTCTGGGTCATGCTCGGCGAGATGTTCCCGAACAGGCTCCGTGCCGCCGCCCTCGGTGTCGCCGCCTCCGCCCAGTGGATCGCCAACTGGGCCATCACCGCGAGTTTCCCGTCCCTGGCGGACTGGAACCTCTCCGTGACGTACGTGATCTACACGGTCTTCGCCGCGCTCTCCATCCCGTTCGTCCTGAAGTTCGTCAAGGAGACGAAGGGCAAGGCGCTGGAGGAGATGGGCTAGCCGGTACCCGGTACCCCACCGCCGTCCCGGCCCGACCGCCGAGCGGGCCGGGGCAGCGGTTCGCCGGGGTGGACGAACGTCACCCGGCGAGGCGCGGCAGCACCCGCTCGGCAAACAGGCGCAGGCCCCGCCACCCCTCCTCGACCGGCATCCCGCCGGCCAGCGGATGCAGCACGTAGTTGTCCAGGCCCAGCGCCACGCACTCGTCCGGTGTGACGATCCGGTACACGCCCTCCGCGCGCAGCTCCGCCACCGTCGACGCCCCCGACCGCACGGCCGACCGGATGCCGGCCGACTGCCAGGAGGCGTACGTCCGGGCCTCGTGCAGGAAGTGCCCGCCGTACTCGGCCCACGCCCGGTCCGGATCCTCCGCCACGTGCAGCAGCGGCGTCTCGGCGGCCGGCATCATCGTCCAGCCCTCGGTGCCGTACTCGACGAGCCTCTCTTTGTAGTACGACTCCAGCTCCGGCAGATGTGCGCTCGGGAAGAAGGGGAGCCCCAAGCGGGCCGCCCGGCGGGCCGCCGCCTTCGAGGAACCGCCGACCAGCAGCAGCGGGTGCGGCTCGGTGCCCGGACGCGGGGTGACCCGGACCGTGCGCCCCTGGTAGGTGAACGGCTCACCCGTCCACGCCCGGAGCAGCGTCTCCAGCACCTCGTCCTGGAGCCTGCCGCGCTCCTTCCAGTCCACGTCGAACTGCGCGTACTCCTCCGGCCGGTACCCGATCCCGGCCACGGTCACCAGCCGCCCGCCGCTCACCAGATCCAGTACGGCGATGTCCTCCGCCAGCCGCAGCGGTTCGTGCAGCGGCCCGATCATCGCCGACACGGTGACGGCGATCCGCCGCGTCGCTCCGAACACCGCCCCCGCGAAGACGAACGGCGACGGCAGCCAGTTGTTCTCGACCCCGTGGTGCTCCTCCGTCTGCACGGTGCTGATGCCCTGCTCGTCGGCGTACGCGGCCATCTCGACGGCGGCCCGGTAGCGGGCCCGGAGCGAGGCGGGCGTGGCGCCGGGCTCGACCAGGTTGAAACGGACGACCGTGACGGGCATGGGACCCCCTTCGGGCGGCTGTGATGGGGGACGTTAGCTGACGGTGCGTCAGGTAGCCAGGGGTGCGGAAGGGCCGTGTCCCCCCGTACGGCGATCGAACGCCTCGGGGGGTGGTCCCGCATACTGGTCCCGTTATGGAACTCATCCTTGCTGTAGTCATCGCCGTGGTCGTGCTCGGCGTGCTGGGCGGGCTCGTCGTAGGCAGCCGCAGGAAGAAGCCGCTGCCCCCGGCGCCCCCCACGACACCCGACATCACCGCCCCTCCGGCCGAGCCGCATGTCGGCGACGAGGCCGAGACACCGCGCGACGAACCGCGCCGGACGATCGAGGAGGTGGATCTCCCGGACGGTTCGGCGTCGGCGCCCGTGGCCGTCGAGGAACCGCCCGCCGCCCCCGAGATCGAGATCCCCGAGCCGACCGCCGGCCGACTGGTGCGGCTGCGCGCCCGGCTCTCCCGCTCGCAGAACGCGCTGGGCAAGGGGCTGCTGACGCTGCTCTCGCGCGAGCACCTCGACGACGACACCTGGGAGGAGATCGAGGACACGCTGCTCACCGCCGACGTCGGCGTCCAGCCCACCCAGGAGCTGGTCGAACGGCTGCGTGAGCGCGTGAAGGTCCTCGGCACCCGCACTCCGGCGGAGCTGCGCACCCTGCTGCGCGAGGAGCTGCTGAAGATCCTCGTCCCGGAGTTCGACCGCGCGGTCCACACCGAATCGCCGCTCGACACCCCGGGCATCGTGATGGTCGTCGGCGTCAACGGCACCGGCAAGACCACGACCACCGGCAAGCTCGCCCGTGTCCTCGTCGCCGACGGCAAGAACGTCGTCCTCGGCGCCGCCGACACCTTCCGCGCAGCCGCCGCCGACCAGCTCCAGACCTGGGGCGAGCGCGTCGGTGCCCGTACCGTGCGCGGTCCCGAGGGCGGCGACCCGGCGTCCATCGCCTTCGACGCCGTGAAGGAGGGCATCGAGGAGGGCGCCGATGTCGTCCTCATCGACACCGCCGGCCGGCTGCACACCAAGACCGGCCTGATGGACGAGCTCGGCAAGGTCAAGCGCGTCGTCGAGAAGCACGCGCCGCTGGACGAGATCCTCCTCGTCCTCGACGCCACCACCGGTCAGAACGGTCTGGTCCAGGCGCGGGTCTTCGCGGAGGTCGTCGACATCACCGGCATCGTCCTCACCAAGCTGGACGGCACCGCCAAGGGCGGCATCGTGATCGCCGTGCAGCGCGAGCTGGGTGTGCCCGTCAAGCTCGTCGGTCTGGGAGAGGGAGCGGACGACCTGGCGCCGTTCGAGCCGGAAGCGTTCGTGGATGCGCTTATCGGCGAGTAGCAGGCTGGACCACCTCCGAACATCCGTAGGTGGTATGGAGAAGCGCCCGCCCCCAAGGTGCAGTCGGGGACGGGCGCTTCGCTGTGTAGGGACGAGGGCCGGGGTCAGGACCGGGACCGGTGGGCCACGTAGGCCAGGGTGCCCAGCAACAGCCGCGCGGCCGGTGGCCTGGTCGCCGAGTCGAGCGCGGGGGAGCGGAGCCAGCGGACCGGGCCGAGGCCGCCGCGGTCGGACGGCGGGGCGGTGACGTGGGTGCCGGGGCCGAGGCCGCGCAGGTCCAGGGCGGAGGGGTCGTCCCAGCCCATGCGGTAGAGCAGGGAGGGCAGCTCGGCGGCGGTGTCGGGGGCGACGAAGAAGTGGGCGCGGCCCTCGGGGGTGGCGATCACGGGGCCGAGGGGGAGGCCCATGCGTTCCAGGCGGACCAGCGCGTGCCGCCCGGCCGACTCGGCGACCTCGATCACGTCGAAGGACCGTCCCACCGGCAGCATCACGGAGGCGCCGGGGAACTCGGCCCAGGCCTCGGTCACCTCGTCGAGCGTCGCTCCGGCGCGGACGGGCGGCGCGAAGCCGAGGGGGTGTGCGCCGGGCGCGGGGCAGGTGGTCCTGCCGCACGAGCACGCACCCGAGGCCGTCCGTGCGCCGGGGACGACGTCCCATCCCCAGAGGCCGGTGAACTCGGCCACGGCCGTGCACTCCGAGGAACGGCCGCGTCGACGCGTGCCGGAGCGCATCTCCCGGATGCCGCCGATCGTGAAGCCCATGCCCCCTCCAACGGGTCCAGCGCGCGGGTGGTTACGCGACGGAGTCGGAATGCGACGCTCTGCTTCCGCGCGGGCGGCGCGCTACCGCACCCCGGGTGGTGCGGTCGCCGACGCGCGCCCCTGAATGCATCGCTCCGCCCACTCCGGACCGTCATGTGTCAAGTGAATCGCGGACGGGCCACCGTTAGTTCATTCGAAGGGGTGGCGAATGGTGGCGTTTCTGGAATCGCCGTGGCCGGACGCGTGATCGTAGGATTACTTTGAGTGCACGGGGTCTGGGGATGCATGCGCTCGTGGGTATGCCGGAGGCAAGTCGTCTTTCCGTTCGATGGGTGACGGGGGTCGGACGTACGGCGCGGTAACCGGCATTCTGGTAGGGCTTGGCGCACACAGCGCACAGGTGGTTTCAGGGATGGGGGCGTTCCAGTGGGCGGCAACGGCGGAAGCGGCACGAACGCTGAGAAGCGCCCGAACGAACTGCTCACTTCGTGGTTCGTCCGCAGCGGATGGTCCAAGGGCGAGCTCGCCCGGCAGGTGAACCGCCGGGCCCGCCAGCTCGGCGCCAACCACATCTCCACCGACACCTCCCGCGTGCGCCGGTGGCTCGACGGGGAGAACCCGCGCGAGCCGATCCCGCGGATCCTGTCCGAGCTGTTCTCCGAGCGGTTCGGCTGTGTCGTCGCCGTGGAGGACCTGGGCCTGCGCGCGGCGCACCGGTCCCCGTCCGTCTCCGGTGTCGACCTGCCCTGGACGGGCCCGCAGACCGTGGCGCTGATCAGCGAGTTCTCGCGCAGCGACCTGATGCTGGCGCGGCGCGGCTTCCTCGGGAGCTCGCTCGCCCTCTCCGCGGGCCCGGCCCTCATCGAGCCGATGCAGCGGTGGCTCGTCCCCTCGCCGCCCGCCCCGCGCGCGGAGCCCGAGCCGTCGCCCGCCGCGCGCCGCGTCGGCCGGCTCTCCCAGCCGGAGCTGGACCTCCTGGAATCCACCACGGTGATGTTCCGGCAGTGGGACGCCCAGTGCGGCGGCGGTCTGCGCCGCAAGGCGGTCGTCGGCCAGCTGCACGAGGTGACCGACCTCCTCCAGGAGCCGCAGCCCGAGGCCACCACCCGGCGACTGTTCAAGGTCGCCGCCGAACTGGCCGAGCTGGCCGGCTGGATGAGCTACGACATCGGCCTGCAGCCCACCGCCCAGAAGTACTTCGTCCTCGCCCTGCACGCGGCCAAGGAGGCCGGCGACAAGCCCCTCGGCTCGTATGTCCTGTCCAGCATGAGCCGGCAGATGATCCACCTCGGCCGCCCCGACGACGCGCTCGAACTGATCCATCTCGCCCAGTACGGCAGCCGTGACTGCGCGAGCCCGCGCACCCAGTCGATGCTGTATGCGATGGAGGCCCGCGCCTACGCCAACATGGGCCAGCCCGGGAAGTGCAAACGGGCCGTGCGGATGGCCGAGGACGTCTTCGCGGACGCCGAGGAGTGGGACGACCCGGATCCTGACTGGATCCGCTTCTTCAACGAGGCCGAACTGCACGGCGAGAACAGCCACTCCTACCGCGACCTCGCCTATGTCGCCGGCCGCAGCCCCACGTACGCCTCGCTGGCCGAGCCCGTGATGCGCCGGGCCGTCGACCTCTTCGCCACGGACACCGAACACCAGCGGTCGTACGCGCTGAACCTCATCGGCATGGCCACCGTGCACCTGCTCCAGCGTGAGCCCGAGCAGGGCGCCTGCATGGCCAAGGAGGCCATGGACGTCGCGCGCAAGGTCCGCTCCGAGCGCGTCAACACCCGTATCCGCAAGACCGTCGACACGGCCGTACGCGATTTCGGTGGTCTCGCCGAGGTCGTGGACCTCACCGACCAGCTCGCCGTCCACCTCCCCGAGACCGCCGAAGCGGTCTGACCCGGCCCGGCGCACCGCCGGGCCCCCTCCACGCCGACCGCGGCCGGCCATCCCGAACTGCCCGACTCGGCTCCCCCATGCCAGGTCATCGGATGGTCTGCCGCGGCCGGTCCGCTCGGGGCGTCGCACCAAAGATTCCCTCGGAAGTTCCATCGGATACGAAACCGTTATCCGCCGAGGGCCCCACAGAGCCTGGGCCCCACACGGGATGCATCCCTCCGCGATTCACGTTTCACCTGTCTGTAACGTGATGGGTGCCTTCGTCACCTCCGGGAAACATTTCCAAACTCCCGGCGAAACGGTGCTGCGTCAGTCTCCTCAGCACAGTCGGCCCTCCCCGATAGCTCCCCAGCTTCAGCATCCGCACGGGCCGTTCCGACCACGAGGAGATACCGGCATTGAACGGCACAGATACCGGATTCGTATTGATCAGTGCGGCGCTCGTCATGGTGATGACGCCGGGCCTGGCGCTCTTCTACGGCGGCATGGTCCGTGCCAAGAGCGTGCTGAACATGCTGATGATGTCCTTCATCTCACTGGGCATCGTCAGCATCCTGTGGGTGCTGTACGGCTACTCGCTCGCGTTCAGCGGTGACATCGGCCACTTCATCGGCAACCTCGACGCCATCGGTCTCAAGGGCATCGACGTCACGAGCACCGTCGACAGCTTCGTCACCAACGCCAAGGGCGAACCGCACCAGATCGCCGCGTTCTCGTTCATCCTCTTCCAGATGCTGTTCGCGGTGATCACCCCGGCCCTGATGAGCGGCGCGCTCGCCGACCGCGTCAAGTTCAGCGCCTGGATGATCTTCGTCGCGCTCTGGGTCACCCTCGCGTACTTCCCGGTCGCGCACTGGGTCTGGGCGCCGGGCGGCTGGCTCTTCGACATGGGCGTCATCGACTTCGCCGGTGGTACGGCGGTCCACATCAACGCCGGTATCGGCGCGCTCGCCGCGGTCCTCGTCGTGGGCAAGCGGATCGGCTTCAAGAAGGACCCGATGCGGCCGCACAGCCTGCCGCTGGTCCTGATCGGCACCGCCCTGCTCTGGTTCGGCTGGTTCGGCTTCAACGCCGGCTCCTGGCTCGGTGTCGACGGCACCACCGCCCGGATGGCCATCAACACGCAGATCGCCACTGCCGCGGCCATCATCGGCTGGCTGATCTACGAGCGCATCCGCCACGGCGCGTTCACCACCCTCGGTGCCTGCTCCGGCGCCGTCGCGGGCCTCGTCGCGATCACCCCGTCCGGCGGTCACGTCAACGCCTTCGGCGCCATCCTGATCGGTGTCGTCGCCGGCGCTGTCTGCTCCTGGGCCGTCAGCCTCAAGTACAAGCTCGGCTACGACGACTCCCTCGACGTCGTCGGCGTCCACCTGGTCGGCGGTGTCATCGGCACCCTGATGGTCGGCTTCCTCGCCACCGAGGCAGGCGGCTGGGACCAGTTCGGCAAGCAGGCCACCGGCGCCTTCTCCGTCATGGGCTACACCTTCGTGGTGACCTGGCTCATCGCCTTCGCCATCCAGAAGACGATCGGCTTCCGGGCGTCCGAGGAGGACGAGGTCACCGGTGTCGACCAGGCCCTGCACGCCGAGACCGCGTACGACTTCAGCTCGGCCGCCGGTTCGCACATCTCCGCCAGCACCACGAGCAGCGTCGCTGCCGCCACTGAGAGCAAGAAGGTCGAGGCATGAAGCTGATCACCGCGGTCGTCAAGCCGCACCGGCTCGACGAGATCAAGGAAGCCCTGCAGGCCTTCGGGGTGCACGGACTTACGGTGACCGAGGCCAGTGGGTACGGTCGGCAGCGGGGACACACCGAGGTGTACCGCGGCGCCGAGTACACGGTCGACCTGGTTCCCAAGATCCGGATCGAGGTTCTGGCCGAGGACGACGACGCCGAACAGCTGATCGACGTCATCGTCAAGGCCGCCCGCACCGGCAAGATCGGTGACGGCAAGGTCTGGTCCCTCCCGGTCGAGACGGCCGTACGGGTCCGGACCGGCGAGCGCGGCCCGGACGCGCTCTGACCGAAGAGAAGAACAGGAGTCACTGGGTGACGAGTACGGACGTACGTACGGATGCAGAGGACTCGGGACCCAGCGGCTATGCGGCGGCCCGGCTGCGCCTCCTCCAGGAGGAGGCGCAGTCCGGGCCGCCGCGCCGTTCGGCCCTGTCCGAGCTGACCGACGACTGGCTGGCCGGCCTCTTCGGAGCGGGGACCGCCGAGCCGCGCGGGGTCTCCCTCGTGGCCGTCGGGGGATACGGGCGCGGCGAGCTGTCGCCCCGCAGCGACCTGGATCTGCTGCTCCTGCACGACGGGTCCGACGACGCGGCGGTGGCCGCCCTGGCCGACCGCATCTGGTACCCCGTCTGGGACCTGGGACTGGCCCTCGACCACTCCGTGCGCACCCCCGCCGAAGCCCGCAAGACGGCCGGCGAGGACCTCAAGGTGCACCTCGGGCTGCTGGACGCCCGCCACATCGCCGGTGACCTGGGCCTGACCGCCGGGCTGCGGACCTCCGTCCTCGCCGACTGGCGCAACCAGGCGCCCAAACGCCTCCCGGAGCTCCAGGAGCTGTGCGCCGAACGGGCCGAGCGGCAGGGCGAGCTGCAGTACCTGCTGGAACCCGACCTCAAGGAGGCGCGCGGCGGGCTGCGCGACGCCACCGCCCTGCGCGCCGTCGCCGCCTCCTGGCTCGCGGACGCCCCGCGCGAGGGGCTCGCCGACGCACGGCGCCGCCTCCTCGACGTACGGGACGCGCTCCATCTCGCCACCGGGCGCGCGACCGACCGGCTCGCGCTCCAGGAACAGGACCAGGTCGCCGCCGAGCTGGGGCTCCTGGACGCCGACACCCTGCTGCGCCAGGTGTACGAGGCGGCGCGGGTCATCTCGTACGCCAGCGATGTGACCTGGCGTGAAGTGGGGCGCGTGCTGCGGTCGCGCGCCGTGCGACCCCGGCTGCGCGCCATGCTGGGCGGCGGGAAGCCCGCTCCCGAGCGGTCGCCGCTGGCCGAGGGCGTGGTCGAGCAGGACGGCGAGGTCGTGCTCGCGCGCGCCGCCCGGCCCGAGCGGGATCCGGTGCTGCCCCTGCGCGCCGCCGCCGCTGCCGCCCAGGCCGGACTGCCGCTGTCCCTGCACGCCGTACGCCGCCTCGCGGCCACCGCCCGGCCGCTGCCGACGCCCTGGCCGGCGGAGGCGCGCGAGCAACTCGTCACCCTGCTGGGCTCCGGGCGTCCGACCGTCGATGTCTGGGAGGCGCTGGAGGCCGAAGGCCTGATCACCCACCTGCTGCCCGACTGGGAGCGGGTGCGCTGCCGGCCGCAGCGCAACGCCGTGCACATCTGGACCGTCGACCGGCACCTCATCGAGACCGCGGTCCAGGCCTCCGAGATGACCCGCCGGGTGCATCGGCCCGACCTGCTGCTCGTCGCCGCGCTGCTGCACGACATCGGCAAGGGCTGGCCCGGCGACCACTCCGTCGCGGGCGAGATCATCGTCAAGGACGTGGCCGCCAGGATCGGCTTCGACCGCGAGGACGTGGCGGTCCTCTCCACCCTCGTACGCCACCATCTGCTTCTCGTCGACACGGCCACCCGGCGTGACCTGGAGGACCCGGCCACCGTCCGTTCGGTGGCCGACGCCGTCGGATCGCCGGGCACGCTCGAACTGCTGCACGCGCTGACCGAGGCGGACGCGCTGGCCACCGGGCCCGCCGCCTGGTCGTCGTGGCGGGCCTCGCTCGTGACCGAACTGGTCCAGCGGGTCGACGCGCTGTTCGCCGGCGACGAGCCGGAGGAGCCGGAGCCCGGCGAGACCAGCGCCGAGCAGGAGCGGCTCGCCATCGAGGCGTTCCGCACGGGCGGGCCGGTGCTGTCGCTGCGCGCGCGGCCGGACGAGACCGTCGTCGCCACCGAGGAGAAGGACGAGAAGGCCGATCCCGAGCCGCTCGGCGTGGAACTCCTCATCGCCGTGCCCGACCAGGCGGGTGTCCTGCCCGCCGTCGCCGGTGTGCTCGCCATGCACCGGCTCACCGTGCGCACGGCCGAGCTGGGGACCTTCGACCTCCCGGACGGCGTCGAGGGCTCGGTCCTGCTGTTGAACTGGCGGGTGGCCGCCGAGTACGGCTCCCTGCCGCAGGCCGCCCGGCTCCGCTCCGACCTCGTACGGGCACTGGACGGCTCCCTGGACATCGCCGGACGGCTGGCCGAGCGGGACGCGGCCTACCCCCGGCGGCGCGGCGTGGTCGCGCCTCCGCCGCGCGTCACGGTGGCCGCGGCGGCCTCACGGCACGCCACGGTCATCGAGGTCCGCGCCCAGGACGCGCCCGGGTTGCTGCACCGGATCGGGCGGGCGTTGGAGGACGCGCACGTACGCGTGCGCAGCGCGCACGTCAGCACGCTGGGCGCCAACGCCGTGGACGCCTTCTACGTCACGGGGCCGGAGGGAGCACCGCTGCCGGGCGACGAGGCGGTCTCGGTGGCGCGGAAGCTGGAGGAGGCCCTGCGCGGCTGAGCAGGTCGGGTACGGGGCCGTCCGGTTCCGTACCCGAAGCGGTCGGGCTCCGTCACCGTTGTCCACAGGGGTGGAGACCCGACCACACCCAGACAGATACCCTGGAGGGCAGCCCACACTGCCCCCGACTCCGAGGACCGACACCGCCGTGTTCGATACGCTCTCCGATCGCCTCTCAGCGACTTTCAAGAACCTGCGCGGCAAGGGGCGCCTCTCCGAGGCGGACATCGACGCCACGGCGCGCGAGATCCGCATCGCGCTCCTGGAGGCGGACGTCGCGCTTCCGGTCGTCCGGGCTTTCATCAAGAACGTCAAGGAGCGCGCGCTCGGCGCCGAGGTCTCCAAGGCGCTCAACCCCGCCCAGCAGGTCCTCAAGATCGTCAACGAGGAGCTGGTCGGCATCCTCGGCGGCGAGACCCGCCGTCTGCGCTTCGCCAAGCAGCCGCCGACCGTGATCATGCTCGCGGGTCTCCAGGGTGCCGGTAAGACGACCCTCGCGGGCAAGCTGGGCCGCTGGCTGAAGGAGCAGGGCCACTCGCCGCTCCTCGTCGCCTGTGACCTTCAGCGCCCGAACGCCGTGAACCAGCTCAGCGTGGTCGCCGAGCGCGCCGGCGTCGCGGTCTACGCCCCCGAGCCGGGTAACGGCGTGGGCGACCCGGTCAAGGTCGCCAAGGACTCCATCGAGTTCGCGAAGTCGAAGGTCCACGACATCGTGGTCGTCGACACCGCGGGCCGCCTGGGCATCGACCAGGAGATGATGCAGCAGGCCGCCGACATCCGGGACGCGGTCTCCCCGGACGAGATCCTCTTCGTCGTCGACGCGATGATCGGTCAGGACGCCGTCAACACGGCGGAGGCCTTCCGCGACGGCGTCGGCTTCGACGGCGTCGTTCTCTCCAAGCTCGACGGCGACGCCCGCGGTGGTGCCGCCCTGTCGATCGCCTCGGTCACCGGCAAGCCGATCATGTTCGCGTCGAACGGCGAGAAGCTCGACGAGTTCGACGCGTTCCACCCGGACCGGATGGCCTCCCGCATCCTCGACATGGGTGACCTGCTCACCCTGATCGAGCAGGCGGAGAAGACCTTCAGCCAGGAAGAGGCCGCCAAGATGGCCTCCAAGCTGGCGTCCAAGAAGGGGCAGGACTTCACGCTCGACGACTTCCTGGCCCAGATGGAGCAGGTCAGGAAGATGGGCAGCATCAGCAAGCTGCTCGGCATGCTGCCCGGCATGGGGCAGATCAAGGACCAGATCAACAACATCGACGAGCGCGACGTCGACCGCACGGCCGCGATCATCAAGTCGATGACCCCGGCCGAGCGCCAGGAGCCGACGATCATCAACGGCTCGCGCCGCGCCCGTATCGCCAAGGGCTCCGGTGTCGAGGTCAGCGCGGTGAAGAACCTCGTCGAGCGGTTCTTCGAGGCCCGCAAGATGATGTCCCGCATGGCCCAGGGCGGCGGCATGCCCGGGATGCCGGGTATGCCCGGCATGGGTGGCGGTCCCGGCCGGAGCAAGAAGCAGCCCAAGCAGGCCAAGGGCAAGCAGCGCTCGGGCAACCCGATGAAGCGCAAGCAGCAGGAGCAGGAGGAGGCCGCGCGCCGGGCCGCCGCGGCCCAGGGCGGCGCCCTCGGCCTGCCGGGCCAGCAGACCCCTCAGGACTTCGAACTGCCGGACGAGTTCAAGAAGTTCATGGGCTGACCGCAGTTCCGCGGGGACCAACGGCGGACGCCGCGTGACCGGCCGGGGGGTGTGGCCGGGCGCGCGGCGCCGGGTGCCGTGTGCGTGACGGCAGGGTGTGGTATCGCTCGTGGTGCTCCCGCTGGCAACTCCCGTACGCGGATGTGTTGTTCCCCTGGACGATGCGTCAGGTTAGGCGCATGGCACGGCACTTGCCCAAGAGAAAGCGCCACCCGCCCGCTTTCTTCACGCCATTCACAACACCGTTCACACCCGCGTCGGAAGATGCCGCGAAGACCTCCTCAGGGCGTCCGCGCGATCAGGTAGCGGAACACGTTCGGCATCCAGACCGTCCCGTCCCGGCGGCGGTGCGGATGCAATGCCTCGGTCAGCTCCTTGTCCACCTGCTCCTGGTCGGTGGCCCCGATCGCCGCGTCGAACAGGCCGGTCGACAGCAGCCCCCGTACGGCGTTGTCCACGTTGGCATACCCGAAGGGGCAGGCCACGCGTCCGGAGCCGTCCGGCTTCAGGCCGGCCCGCTGGGCGACCTCCTCCAGGTCGTCCCGCAGCGCCGGGCGCCAGCTGCCGGCGCTGCGCAGGGGATCGGCGAGCTTCGTGGCGACGCGGAGCACGCCGGAC
This sequence comes from Streptomyces sp. MB09-02B, assembly GCF_033794485.1. Classification (NCBI taxonomy): domain Bacteria; kingdom Bacillati; phylum Actinomycetota; class Actinomycetes; order Kitasatosporales; family Streptomycetaceae; genus Streptomyces; species Streptomyces sp. MB09-02B. Next base: position 13,164 of record NZ_JARGEE010000042.1, on the reverse strand, counting down.
GTGGTGCAGCGCTCCGGGGGACCCCAGCCGGCGAGGACGACGGGGGTGCCGCGTTCCGCGAGCGGGGTGGCCGCGGCGAGCAGTTCACCGAGACCCTCGGAGTCGCCGGCCAGGCAGCCGATCGGCTCGAAGGCGGTCACCAGGTTGTAGAGCGGTTCGCCGGGCGCGCGGGCCACGTCCTCGGGGTCACCTCCGACGACCCGGGCGCCGGGGCACGCGCGCGTGACCCAGGGCTCCGGCCGCAGCCGCTCCCGCGCCAGTACCGCTCTCTCCGGCGCCGCCGAGTCGACGCCGGTGACCGCGGCTCCCCGCCCCGCCGCCATCAGCAGCGCGAGCCCCGACCCGCAGCCGAGGCCGAGCAGTCGCGTACCGGTACCGACGTCGAGCCGCCGGTACACGGCCTCGTACAGCGGTACCAGCATCCGTTCCTGGATCTCCGCCCAGTCACGCGCGCGTGCACACCGGTCCACGCGGGGTGCGGTCCCCGCGCGAGGCAGTTGCTGCCGCACGAGCGTAGGTGTCATATCGAAAGCGCCCCAATCCGCCGTGAGTTGCCGTTGCCGGATTTCCTGGCCCCCGTGGCAGTGCGCGCTCGCACTCCCCCCGTATGCCAGGTAACTCCGCACCCGGCGAGTCGTCCAGGGGTCTCGGACACCGTTCTGTGAACTGTCCAGGGAAGGAAAAAAGAATTCACATCGTCGCAATATGCCCCCGTACCATTCCGCCATGGCAAAGGCACCCGTACTCACGTCCCGCGCGGACGACTTCCCGCGCTGGTACCAGGATCTGATCACCAAGGCCGAGCTGGCGGACAACGGTCCGGTGCGCGGCACCATGGTCATCCGACCGTACGGCTACGGGCTGTGGGAGCGGATGCAGCAGGAGATGGACGCCCGGATCAAGGAGACGGGGACGCAGAACGCGTACTTCCCGCTCTTGATCCCGCAGTCGTACCTCACCCGCGAGGCCGAGCACGTCGAGGGCTTCGCGCCCGAGCTGGCCGTCGTGACGCACGGCGGCGGCAAGGAACTCGAAGAGCCCGCCGTGGTCCGCCCCACCTCCGAGATGATCATCAACGAGTACTTCTCGAAGTGGGTGCAGAGCTACCGTGACCTGCCGCTGCTGATCAACCAGTGGGCCAACGTGGTCCGTTGGGAGCTGCGTCCCCGTCTCTTCCTCCGCACGAGCGAATTCCTCTGGCAGGAGGGCCACACGGCGCACGCGACGTACGAGGAGGCGCGCGACTTCGCCGCGCACATCCACCGGGAGGTCTACGAGGACTTCATGGTGAACGTCCTCGCGATGGACGTCGTCCCGGGCCGCAAGACGGTCAAGGAGCGCTTCGCCGGCGCGATCAACACCCTCACGCTCGAAGGCATGATGGGCGACGGCAAGGCCCTGCAGATGGCCACCAGCCACGAACTCGGCCAGAACTTCGCCAGGGCCTTCAACACCCGGTACCTGTCGAAGGACGGCACACAGGAACTCGTCTGGCAGACCTCCTGGGGATCCACCACCCGCATGATCGGCGCCCTGGTGATGATGCACGGCGACGACCACGGCCTCCGCGTTCCGCCCCGGCTGGCCCAGGTTCAGGCCGTAGTCGTCGCGATCAAGGGTGACGACGCGGTTCTGGCCAAGGTCCGCGACATCGGAGCGCGGCTGAAGGCGGCGGGTGTCCGCGTCCAGGTGGACGACCGCACGGACGTCCCGTTCGGCCGTCGGGCCGTCGACTGGGAGCTGAAGGGCGTTCCCGTACGCATCGAGGTCGGCCCCCGTGACCTGGAGAACGGCACCGCGATGCTCGCCCGCCGCATCCCGGGCGGCAAGGAGCCGGTCGCCCTCGACTCGCTCGCGCACCTGCTCCCCACCGTCCTGGAGGAGGACCAGGCGCTGCTGCTGCGGCAGTCACGCGAGCGGCGCGAGTCCCGGACCACCGAGGTGGCCACGCTCGACGAGGCGATCGAGGCGGCCACGGCCGGCGGCTGGGCGCGGATCCCCTGGTCGACGCTGGGCGAGGACGGCGAGAACCGGCTCGGGGAGCACGCGGTGACCGTAAGGTGTCTGGTCGCCGAGGACGGGTCGGTGCCCGACTCCTACGACGCACCCGGTAACGTCGCCGTCGTAGCGCGCGCTTACTAGAGCACCCCGTTCCGCCGGGAGAGCGACCGAAACGTCCCTTGCGCATCTGCCGAACCCAGGGGCCCCGGCGCGCGGACCTCGTCTACGCGCCGGGGCGTACGGGGGACTACGTACCGCCTTGTGGCGAGCTGCGAGCCTTCTCCGCAGATCAGCGCACCCGCCCTCGTCAGGACGCACTAGTGGCAACTGACGGGTACGTGCAAATTATTTGGGATGGCCCGGAATCGGAACACAGGGGCACTCAGGCTCGTTGTCATTACGTGAGCACGACACAGACACCACCTGTTCTCGCCGCAGAACTGGCACAGGCGTGGGCCGACATTCAACGGCACCACCCCGAGCTGCCGGATCTTGCCGCTCCCGAGTCCCTGATCGGAGAGTCGTCGTCCGCTTGCGGGCACGAACTCTCCTTCGAGCGACTGCTCCATGAGGCAGTCCATGGCATCGCCGCCGCGCGTGGGGTCCGCGACACCTCACGCGCCGGCCGGTACCACAACCGCAGATTCCTCGCGATCGCCGAGGAGCTCGGCCTCGACCACCCCGAGGAACCGCATCCCAGCAGCGGTTTCTCGCTGGTCACGCTGAACCCCGAGGCCAAGCGTCGCTACCGCCCGACCATCGACAGACTGCAGCGCGCGCTCAAGGCCCACACAGCGGCGACCTCCGCGGACACGGCCCGCAGTTTCCGGGGCCCGGCCGCCCGGCACGGCTCCTCCGGTGGCGGGGTCCGCGTCAAGGCCGTCTGCGACTGCGGCCGCAACGTCCGCGTCGTCCCGTCCGTACTCGCCCAGGCCCCCATCGTCTGCGGCGGCTGCGGCAAGCCCTTCCGGATCCCGGAGGTCGTGGGCGCGGCGTGAGGCGAGGGCGAGCCGAGAAGACAGCGAGCTGAACTGGCGGCTGCTCGTGGCAGCCGTATCGGTTTCGCGGTCGGTCAGTGGTCCGCCCTTGCCGCGGGCAGTCGTGCCGCTGGACGTGGCACGGGTGGATGCGGGCGGCACCCGGTGAACGAGTCCCTGGCGCCGGGTGCCGCTTCGGCATGACCGCGCGCGGACCCGGTCAGAGGGGAACCCCGGCGTGTGGCACAATGGCTAGCTGTACTCGACAGTCGCACAGGACCCCTCTCTCCTCCGGCTGACGCGTCCATCGGGCACTCGGGTACCGCAACCCCACGCGGCTTTCTCGCCGTGCCCAACCACGTCAAATCCAGGAGAACCCACTCCCGTGGCAGTCAAGATCAAGCTGAAGCGTCTGGGCAAGATCCGTTCGCCTCACTACCGCATCGTCGTCGCCGACTCCCGCACCCGTCGTGACGGTCGTGCGATCGAGGAGATCGGCAAGTACCACCCGACGTACCACCCGTCGGTCATCGAGGTCGACGAGGAGCGCGTCGCGTACTGGCTGGGTGTCGGCGCGCAGCCGACCGAGCCCGTGCTCGCCATCCTGAAGAAGACCGGCGACTGGCAGAAGTTCAAGGGCGAGCCCGCTCCGGCGCCGCTCCTCGTGGCTCAGCCGAAGTCCTCCCGCCCGTCGTTCGAGGCCCTGGGCGGCGACGACGAGGGCAAGGGTGAGGCGATCACCCAGAAGAAGAAGGCCGAGAAGAAGGACGAGGCTGCCGCCGAGTCCGAGTCGACCGAGGCCTGAGCATGCTCGAGGAGGCTCTCGAGCACCTCGTCAAGGGCATCGTCGACTACCCCGACGACGTGCAGGTCGCTTCCCGCAACCTGCGCCGCGGGCGGGTACTCGAGGTCCGGGTCCACCCCGACGACCTCGGCAAGGTGATCGGCCGTAACGGCCGTACCGCCCGCGCCCTGCGTACCGTCGTGGGCGCCATCGGCGGCCGCGGTGTCCGCGTCGACCTCGTCGACGTGGACCACGTCCGCTGACGAACATCGCAGCACCGGCTCGGGCCGGGGAGGGCCACTGGGCCGTCCCCGGCCCGTAGTCGTATGCGTGGTAAGAGTCGTATGCGTTGTATGAGTTGTATGACAGGAGATCGAGCACAGTGCAGCTCGTAGTCGCACGGATCGGCCGCGCCCACGGCATCAAGGGCGAGGTCACCGTCGAGGTCCGCACCGACGAACCGGAACTCCGGCTCGGCCCCGGCGCCGTCCTGCTCACGGACCCCGCCTCGACGGGGCCCCTCACCATCGAGACCGGCCGCGTCCACAGCGGCCGGCTGCTCCTGCGCTTCGAGGGCGTCCGGGACCGCAACGCCGCCGAGGCCCTTCGCAACACCCTGCTGATCGCCGAGGTGGACCCGGAGGAGCTGCCGGAGGAAGAGGACGAGTACTACGACCACCAGCTGATGGACCTGGACGTGGTCACCAAGGACGGGGTCGAGGTCGGCCGGATCACCGAGATCTCACATCTGCCCTCCCAGGACCTGTTCATCGTCGAACGGCCCGACGGGAGCGAGGTGATGATCCCGTTCGTCGGGGAGATCGTCACCGAGATCGACCTGGAGGAGCAGAAGGCGGTCATCGACCCGCCGCCCGGTCTGATCGACGACCAGGCCGAGATCGCCTCCTCGCGGGACGCCGAGGATTCGGCGGACTCGGAGGACAAGGCCTGATGCGCCTCGACGTCGTCACGATCTTCCCCGAGTACCTCGAACCCCTGAACGTCTCCCTCGTCGGCAAGGCCCGCGCGCGCGGGCAGCTGGATGTGCACGTCCACGACCTGCGGGAATGGACGTACGACCGGCACAACACGGTCGACGACACCCCGTACGGCGGCGGCCCCGGCATGGTCATGAAGACCGACCCCTGGGGCGACGCCCTCGACGACGTGCTGGCCCAGGGGTACGAGGCGGGATCCGCCCGGCCCGCGCTCATCGTCCCCACCCCGAGCGGCCGCCCCTTCACCCAGGCGCTCGCCGTCGAACTCTCCGAGCGCCCCTGGTTGGTCTTCACGCCGGCGCGCTACGAGGGCATCGACCGGCGCGTGATCGACGAGTACGCCACCCGCATGCCGGTGTACGAGGTCTCCATCGGCGACTACGTCCTCGCCGGCGGCGAGGCGGCCGTCCTCGTCGTCACCGAGGCCGTGGCGCGGCTGCTGCCCGGCGTCCTCGGCAACGCCGAGTCCCACCGCGACGACTCCTTCGCGCCCGGCGCCATGGCCAACCTCCTGGAGGGGCCGGTCTACACCAAGCCCCCCGAGTGGCGCGGCCGGGACATCCCCGAGGTGCTGCTCAGCGGCCACCACGGCAGGATCGCGCGCTGGCGGCGGGACGAGGCGCTGAGGCGTACGGCCGCCAACCGGCCCGACCTCATCGAGCGCTGCGACCCCAAGGCCTTCGACAAGAAGGACCGCGAGATGCTCTCCATCCTGGGCTGGGCCCCGGATCCGGAGGGCGAACCGTACGGCCGATTTTGGCGGCGGCCGGAGGGCGTGGAACAATAGGCCGCTGTTGTGCGTCGTCCGGCGCGCGCCCCTGCCACAGGGGGACACGACGCCCGCCCCGACCCGGACAGCATCCTCTCGTAACACCTAGCTCCCGCCTATGACCTGTGGCATGGGCGAAGAAAGCAGACGAAATGTCTCACCTGCTCGACTCCCTCGACTCCGCGTCGCTGCGGAGCGACATCCCGGCCTTCCGCCCGGGTGACACCGTCAACGTCCACGTGCGCGTCATCGAGGGCAACCGCTCCCGTGTGCAGCAGTTCAAGGGCGTGGTCATCCGTCGCCAGGGCGCCGGTGTCCGCGAGACCTTCACGGTCCGCAAGGTCTCGTTCTCCGTCGGCGTCGAGCGCACCTTCCCGGTGCACACCCCGATCGTCGAGAAGATCGAGCTCGTCACCCGCGGTGACGTCCGTCGCGCAAAGCTGTACTACCTGCGCGAGCTGCGCGGCAAGGCGGCGAAGATCAAGGAGAAGCGCGACAACTGATCGCGCGTTCGAGTCACAAGAGGTCGTCACACCGGGGCCGGATACCATCTGGCCCCGATGGACACCGAAGCACAGCAGCACATGGAGCGCGACCGTTCCCCCCGCCCTTCCGGCGTCGAGGTCTCCGAGGAGATCTCCGACACAGGAGGGTCGGAGGAGCGGTCGCGTTTCGCATGGGTGGACCGCACCAGTGCGTGGGTGCCGGGTGGGAGATACACCCTGACCGTGCTGATCTGCCTGCTTTTTCTGGCGCTCTTCAGCAACTTCGTGATGCAGCCGTTCCAGATTCCCAGCAGCTCCATGGCCGGCTCATTGAGGATCGGGGACCGCGTTCTCGTAAATAAGTTGGCGTACCGTTTCGGATCTGAGCCGCAGCGCGGTGACGTCGTCGTGTTCGACGGCACCGGCTACTTCGGGAACGCCGACTACGTCAAGCGCGTTGTCGGCGTGGGGGGAGACCGGGTGGTCTGCTGCGACCAGGAGGGGAGGCTTGAGGTGAACGGCCGGTGGGTCGACGAGTCGTCGTTTCTGTACCCGGGCGACAGCCCGTCGAACGTCCCCTTCGACGTGGTCGTCCCCGAGGGCAGACTGTTCCTCCTCGGCGACCACCGCAGTGACTCCAGTGACTCCCGTGACCATCTGGGATCCCCCGGCGGCGGCATGGTCCCGCTCGGCTCTGTGATCGGCCGGGCCGAGTGGATCGCCTGGCCCGCCGACCACTGGACGCGTCTGGACCGCCCCGACGCGTACGCGCGCGTGCCCGCCGCCGGCGGTGCGCATGGGTAACCGGGGCAAACCCCGCGGTGCCGCTCCCAGTAGCGCAGCCGACAATCTGCTGCCCACCGGCACCCGGCGGTCCGGGGGTGCCGCCCGGCCGAGCCGGGTGGAGCGGCGCAGGCTCGCCCGCAAGATCAAGCGACGCAGACGGCGCTCCGCGGTCAAGGAGATCCCGCTCCTCGTCGGTGTCGCCGTCCTCATAGCCCTCGTCCTGAAGACCTTCCTCGTCCAGGCGTTCGTGATCCCGTCGGGCTCCATGGAGCAGACGATCCAGATCGGCGACCGGGTCCTGGTCGACAAACTCACGCCCTGGTTCGGCTCCAAACCCACCCGAGGGGACGTCGTCGTCTTCAAGGACCCGGGAGGCTGGCTGGAGGACGAGCAGACGACGGTCAGCGCCGAGGACCCGATCGTCATCAAGCAGATAAAGGAAGGCCTGCAGTTCATCGGCCTTCTCCCCTCCGACGACGAGAAGGACCTGATCAAGCGCGTCGTCGCGGTCGGCGGTGACACCGTCAAGTGCTGTGACACCCAGGGCCGCGTCACCGTCAACGGCATGCCCCTGGACGAGACGGCGTACATCCACCCCGGCAACCAGCCCTCGACCCAGCGGTTCGAGGTGACCGTGCCGCAGGGCCGCCTCTGGGTGATGGGCGACCACCGGGAGAACTCCGCCGACTCGCGCGCCCATCAGTCCGACGATTCGAAGACGGCCCAGTTCGGCGGTACGGTGCCGGAGGCCTCCGTCGTCGGCCGGGCCGTCGTCATCGCCTGGCCGGTGGGCCACTGGGGGCAGTTGGAGGAGCCTGACACGTTCTCCGCCGTGCCGAGCGGGTCGACCATCGCCCTCGGCGCTTCGCATAGGGTGGCCCCCGCGGATCGAAACGGATTGATCCCCCTCCCGACCCCTGCGGAACTCCCGCTCGTTATGGGAGTGGTGGGCCTGCACCGGCTGTGGCGCGGGCGGCGGTACGGAGTGAGGAGTGGATGTGGGGGATTTGGCGGTCGGCGCACGGTCGGGACACGGTGGTTCCGAAGAACGGCCGGAGCGGTCCGACGAGGCGGCTTCCCCGGCCGCGGAGAACGTGGAGGACGTGGAGAACGCCGTGAATTCCGAAGGTCCCGTCGGTTCCGGGAGTGAGTCCCCGGACGGCGACGCAATGGACGGCGAGAACGGCGCCCGGACCTCGGCCGACGACGGCGACGGCGACCAGAACGAGCGGCCCAGGAAGAAGCAGCGCTCCTTCTGGAAGGAACTGCCGATCCTGATCGGTATCGCGCTGGTCCTGGCCCTGCTGATCAAGACGTTCCTGGTGCAGGCGTTCTCCATCCCCTCCGACTCGATGCAGAACACGCTGCAGGAGGGCGACCGGGTCCTGGTCGACAAGCTCACCCCGTGGTTCGGTTCGGAACCCGAGCGCGGCGAGGTAGTCGTCTTCCACGACCCGGACGGCTGGCTGAAGGGCGAGCCCACCCTGGAGCCCAACGCCGTGCAGCGGGTCCTCGGCTGGATCGGCCTGATGCCGTCCGCCGAGGAGAAGGACCTCATCAAGCGGGTCGTCGGCGTGGCCGGCGACACCGTGGAGTGCAAGGGCACCGGCCCGCTCAAGGTCAACGGCAAGGCGCTGAACGAGCCCTACGTGTACCCGAACAACACTCCCTGCACGGTCGACGACACCGGCGGCCAGTTCAAGGTGAAGGTGCCCGAGGGCAAAATCTGGGTCATGGGTGACCACCGACAGAACTCGCTGGACTCCCGCTACCACCAGAACGACAGCAACAAGGGCATGGTCCCCGTGAGCCAGGTCGTGGGCCGCGCCATCGTGGTCGCCTGGCCGCCCACGCGCTGGTCCACGCTGCCGGTTCCCGACACCTTCGACCAGAACCTGAGCGCCGCCGCCCCCGGCGCGCTCGGCCTCGCGGGCGCGGTGCCGCTGGTGCTGTGGCGTCGGCGCCGCCTTCTGGCCACCGAAAGCCCGAGGGTTTCTGGCACGGGTACCGCCGGGTAGGGTGCCGTCCCAGATCGCCGATCTTCCGTGGCCCGCTCGGGGCCCGGACGGTCGATTCTCCGACCTGGGGGAGCACTGGGATGAGCGGGACGACAAGTCGTACGGACGAGGGCCGCGGGCGGCTCGGCAGCAAGCTGTCGGGACTGGCCGTGGCCCTCGGCTGTGTGCTCTTCCTGGGCGGCTTCCTCTGGGGCGCGGTCGCCTACGCGCCCTACACCGTGCCCACCGACTCGATGTCCCCCACCATCACCTCCGGGGACCGCATACTCGCCGAGCGGGTGGACGGCTCCGAGATCAAGCGCGGCGACGTCGTGGTCTTCCGGCAGGAGACCTGGGGAAACGCCCCCATGGTGAAGCGCGTCGTCGCGGTGGGCGGTGACACGGTCGCCTGCTGCACCGACGGCAAGCTGACCGTCAACGGCAAGCAGATCGACGAGGGCTACCTCCCCGAGGGCCAGCAGGCCGAGCTGACCGGCATCCCGGAGATCACCGTCCCCAAGGGCCGGCTGTTCCTTCTCGGTGACGAGCGCAGCGGCTCCCTGGACTCCACCGCCCACCTCACGGAGGCGGGCAACGGCACGGTGCCGCGCAACCACGTGGACGCGCGCGTGGACGCCGTCGTCTGGCCCATGGACGGCATGCTGGCCCGCCCCACGGGCTTCGAGAAGCTGGGCGCGCTCTCCTCTCCCGGTCCGCTGCGGCTGATCACCGCCGCGTTGGTCGTGGGCATGGCGCTCGTGCTGGGCGGCGCGGCCTACGGGCCCGTCGCCAAGCGGCTCGGCGGACGCGGCCGTACGACGCGGTCGGAGCCGGCCGGTGTCGCCTGAGGGTGCCAGCGGTCGGAGCCGGCCGGTGTCGCCTGAAGGCGCCGACGGCACGTCCGGGGGCTCGTACGGGGACACCTACGAGGGTGGGCTGCGCAAGGTGGCCCGGGTGATCCTGCTGGATCCGCAGGAGCGCATCCTGCTGCTGCACGGGCACGAGCCGGACGATCCGGCCGACGACTGGTGGTTCACGCCCGGCGGCGGTGTGGAGGGCACGGAGACCCGCGAGGAGGCCGCCCTGCGGGAACTCGTCGAGGAGACCGGGATCACGGACGTGGAGCTCGGCCCCGTGCTCTGGTGGCGCAGGTGCTCCTTCCCCTTCGCTGGACGCCGCTGGGACCAGGACGAGTGGTACTACCTCGCCCGGACCCCGTATACGCACCGGGCGGCGCCCGTCGCGACGGGCCTCACGGAGCTGGAACGGCGCAGTGTGGCCGGAGCGCGCTGGTGGACGTGCGAGGAACTGGCACGGACGCATGAGACGGTGTATCCGACCAGACTCGCCGAACTGCTTCGCACACTGCTCGACGAGGGTCCCCCTGCCAGACCCGTGGTCCTCGACACCGAAATCGTCTAGAGGCTCGCGGGACTGGCGCACAATGGTGGGATCGCACGGCTGAAGGGGAACATGCCATGAGCGCCGAGGACCTCGAGAAGTACGAGACCGAGATGGAGCTGAAGCTCTACCGGGAGTACCGCGATGTCGTCGGTCTGTTCAAATACGTGATCGAGACCGAGCGGCGTTTTTATCTCACCAACGACTATGAGATGCAGGTGCACTCGGTCCAGGGTGAGGTGTTCTTCGAGGTGTCGATGGCAGACGCCTGGGTGTGGGACATGTACCGGCCCGCTCGGTTCGTGAAGCAGGTGCGGGTGCTCACGTTCAAGGACGTGAACATCGAGGAGCTGAACAAGAGCGATCTGGAGTTGCCGGGCAGCTGAGGGCAGCGGAGGGCAGTCGGAAAGCCCGAGCGCTTTTCGTTCGTGTGGGTGATGAAGATATCCACAATCGGCTGTTTGTCCACCAAGATCCAATAGCGGGCTGGGCTGCCCTCAGTGTTGGCGCCGGAGGTGGTGCCGACATGAGCAAGGCACGAGGCGGCGATGCGCGCCGAAGCGATGCACGAGGCGACGCGCGAGACGACGGGACCCGAGGCAACAAGGCCCGGGGCGCGCTCGGCAAGTACGGCGAGGAGCTGGCCGCACGGCGGCTGATCGCGGCCGGGATGACGGTCCTGGAGCGCAACTGGCGTGGCGGGCGGTCCGGCGAGATCGACATCGTGGCGCGGGACGGGGACGCCCTGGTCGTCTGCGAGGTGAAGACCCGCAGGGCCGGCCCCTTCGAACACCCCATGGCGGCCGTCACGACGACCAAGGCCGAACGGCTGCGCGGCCTGGCCGAACGCTGGCTCCAAGAACACGGGGGGAGCCCGCCGGGCGGGGTCCGCATCGACGTCGTCGGCGTCGTCCTCCCCGACCGCGGCGCCCCCGTCGTGGAGCACGTCCGGGGGGTGGTCTGATGGGATTCGCCCGCACGTGCTCCGTGGCCCTCGTCGGTGTCGAGGGGGTCGTCGTCGAGGTCCAGGCCGACCTGGAACCGGGCGTGGCGGCCTTCACGCTGGTGGGGCTGCCGGACAAGAGCCTGACGGAGAGCAAGGATCGGGTCAGGGCGGCGGTGGTCAACTCGGGCGCCGAATGGCCGCAGAAGAAGTTGACGGTGGGGCTCAGTCCGGCATCGGTGCCGAAGGCGGGCAGTGGCTTCGACCTGGCGGTGGCCTGTGCGGTGCTGGGGGCCTCCGAGCGGATCGATCCGAGGGTGCTCTCCGACATCGTGATGATCGGGGAGCTCGGACTCGACGGCCGGGTCCGGCCGGTCCGGGGCATCCTGCCCGCGGTCCTGGCCGCCGCCGAGGCCGGATACGAGCAGGTGGTGGTGCCGGAATGCGCAGCGGCAGAGGCTTCACTGGTGCCTGGTGTCTCGGTACTGGGTGTGCGCACCCTGCGGCAACTGATCGCCGTGCTCGCGGACGAACCCGTGCCGGACGAGGAGCCCGACGAGGGACGCCCGGACCCACTCATGGCGGGGCTCCGGCTGCCGGGCGCGGGGGCGGCCACCGGGGTGCACACGGCGGGGGCCGCGCAGCAGGACCAGGGCCATGACCTGGCCGATGTCGTCGGTCAGCTCGCGGCTCGGACCGCCGTGGAGGTCGCCGCGGCAGGTGGGCACCACCTCTTCCTGGAAGGCCCGCCGGGGGCGGGCAAGACGATGCTCGCCGAGCGGCTGCCGACCATCCTGCCGAAGCTGACCCGGGAGGACTCGCTGGAAGTCACGGCGGTCCACTCGATCGCCGGTCTGCTGCCTGCCGGGAAGCCCCTGGTCGACGACGCGCCCTACTGTGCCCCCCACCACTCGGCCACGATGCAGTCCCTGGTCGGCGGCGGCCAGGGGATCGCCCGCCCGGGAGCGGTCTCTCTCGCCCACCGCGGGGTGCTTTTCCTCGACGAGACTCCTGAGTTCAGCGGTCAGGCCCTGGACGCCCTGCGGCAGCCGCTGGAGGCGGGGCATGTCGTCATCGCGCGCAGCGCGGGAGTGGTCAGGTTCCCGGCGAAGTTCCTGATGGTCCTTGCCGCGAATCCCTGCCCCTGTGGCCGGTTCTCGCGGGCGGACGACCTCTGCGAGTGCCCGCCCGCGTCGATCCGCCGCTATCAGGCCCGCCTTTCCGGGCCGCTGCTGGACAGGGTCGACCTGCGAGTCGAGGTCGACCGGGTCACCCGGACCGAGCTCACCAGGCGTGGGACCCGGGGCGAGTCCACGGCGACGGTGGCGGACCGTGTGCGCTCCGCGAGGGAACGAGCGGCCGAACGTCTGCGAGGCACACCCTGGCGGACGAACAGTGAAGTGCCGGGGCGCGACCTCCGCAGCCGGTGGTACGCGGCCCCAGGCGCGATGGACGAGGCCGAGCGGTGCCTGGAGCGGGGTGTGCTGACCGCGCGCGGTCTGGACCGGGTGCTCCGGGTGGCCTGGACCATCGCGGACCTCGTCGGCCATGACCGCCCCGACGCGACGGACGTCAACCTGGGCCTGCAACTGCGTACCGGAGTCCCGCGTGGGGTCCCGATGGCGATCGGCGCGCTGACGTGATGCCCGACGGGTGTGGTGCATCGGCCGGTGTGCCATTGACGGGCGGCGGAGGGGTACCCGACGGCGAGCGGCTCGACCGGGCCTTTCTGGCCCGTGTCCTGGAACCCGGTGACGAACTCGGCGGGCGATGGCTGCGGGAGTTCGGGGCCCGGGAAGTGGTACGGAGGGTCTCCGGGGGCGGGCGGCCGCTGCCGGAGGCTTCCGAGAAGCGGTGGGCGGGTTTGCTCGCCCGAGCCGGACGCGCCGATCCTGTCGGCGACCCGAGCGTCAAGAACCAGGTGGTGCAGGGCCAGGGCGTCCTGTTCGGCCGGATCCACACCGGCGACGCGGTTGCCGTACAGGGCGTTGAGCGCCCCGCAGCCGACCGACTCGGCGAACTC
>NZ_JARGEE010000429.1:0-7187 GCF_033794485.1 Streptomyces sp. MB09-02B | reverse complement strand
GTCACCCCGCCATCCGCACCGTCACCCCACCGCCCGCTGCTGCCACGCCCCGAACGTCGCCAGGGGCTCCCCGCTCTCCAGGGCCCACGGGTACGCCGTGACCAGCCCCCCGATCGCCCGGAACACCTCCCCGGCGTCCCCGGCCCGCTTCGCCTGCACCATCGCGTACGCCAGCAGGTTGAGGTCGGCGACGGCCGCCGCATGGGTCAGATACCCGGCGCGCGGCCAGTCCGCCGTCGCCCGGTCCAGCGCCGCCACCGCGTTCGGGCGGCTCCACAGGTGGACGGCGGTGAGGGCCTCCAGACCGCCCTGGTCCAGCGTGCCCTGGTAGAGGTCGATGAGCGCGGCGATCTCCAGGCCCGCCGTCGGGGCCGTCGGCGCCGCCCCCGCGCGCACCCGGTCCAGGAAGTCGACGGTCTGCGCGTGCGAGCCGCACTCCCACGGCGAGAGATAGCCGAGCATCTGGAAGTGCGCCTCGCGATGCCACGGGTCACGCCGGACGATCTCGTCCCAGAGCGGGAACACCTCCTGGCTCGGCCGGCGCCACAACCGCAGCAGACCGAGCCGCACCACCCACGGCGTGGGGTCCTCCGGCCGCAGCGCGGCGGCGTGCTCGCAGGCGTCGAGCGCCTCCCGGGTCTCCCCCGGCACCGGCTGCTCCTCGTACCGCGCCCGCAGCAGGACACCCCACGCGAACAGCAACTGCGCGTCCGGGTCCTGCGCCTGCTCCTCCGCCCAGGAACGCTGCAGCGCCGGGGAGGTCGACTCGGCGAGGACACCGATGCGGTGCGCCCTGCGGTCCCAGTCACGGCCGGTGTCGCGCAGCAGCTGCTCGATCATGGCCACCGCGAGACTGCGACCGCCCGAACTACCCCTCTCCACGAGACGTTTGCGTACCTTCCCGAGGTCCGCGTCGTCGAGTTCGGGGGCGAGTCTGGTCGTGCCGCGCCGGCGACCGAGGAGAGCCATGGCCGGAGAGTAACGAATTTTGGTCGCACAGTGATGAATCAAGATGGACGTATGCCGATCCGATATCCCGACCGGCAGACGAGGGCGAGCATTTTAGCCCCAACTCGCCTACTCCGATGGGCACTTCACCTTATGCACACGATCTTCCCTCCCTATCATCGGAAGATGACGGAACCGACGCAGTCCGGCCCGTACGCGGGTCAGCCCGCCCCTCCGCCCCAGCCGATGGCTTCCGTGCCCGGCTGGGCCCCGCCCCCGCAGCAAGGGGCCTCCTATCCGTACGCGGCCACACCGCCCGTCGGCCACGGCAGACCCGCCTCCCCTCCGGGGGACCCGGCGGCGGCCTCCGACCGCACGTCCGGCGCGCTGCTGATACTCGGCGCCCTCCTCGCCGTCGGCTCCTCGTTCGCCACGCTGGACAAGTCGGTCCAGTACCTCGACGAGGGGAGGGAGCCGGTCTACGAGACCGTCGCGAAGGCGTGGTCCTACACCAGCGGGGACATCGGCGGCGAGACGGAGTCGGTCACGCAGTTCTCCGGCCTGCTGCTGCTCTTCGGCGCCCTGGCCGCCGTCGCCGCCGCCGTGCTCCTCCTGACCGGCCGCAGCCGTCGGCTCCCGCTGGGCCCCGCGCTCGCCGTCGGGGGCGCGGTCCTGCTCCTCGGCACGACGCTGTCGGTGCTGACGGAGGCGTTCAACGACACCCAGTGGGACGGGGACGGCCGGACCACCACCTTCGGCGCCGGCTTCTATCTGCTGGCCGTCGCCTTCCTGCTGGCCCTCGGCGCGACCGTGACCACCGTCCTCGGCACCCGCCGCCCCGCCACGGCCTTTCCCGGGCCCGGGCAGCCGTCGCAGCCGTCACAGCCGTCGCAGCCCTGGCAGGCCGCGCCCGGCGGTGTGCCCGGCACCCCCGGTGCGTACGGTGCGCAGGCCGCCGCTCAGCCGACCCCACCGTTCCCGCCGACCCAGCCCCCGGCTCCGCCGACGGCATAACAGGGCCGACCCCCACCGATCCTGACTTTTCACCGGGGGGTGTCCGCAGAAGTGTGGCGTGTCACCCGGCGGGCGCCCCTCACCTGTGCTACCTTGACATGAAGTGGCAGTTTTGGTTACCAGAGGCTTCTGAGTGCTCTTCGACCTTCCGTCGACGAGCACTCTTTGTTGTTTCCGGGGCTTTCCGGGACTTTCTCCATCTTCCCGTCGGGTCGAACCGTTGCTGCGACACCGGGTCCGCAAAGTGTGGGCTCCGGGCACTGCATCAAGGGAGTTTCAGCATGGCATCCGGCACCGTGAAGTGGTTCAACTCGGAAAAGGGCTTCGGCTTCATCGAGCAGGAGGGTGGCGGCCCCGACGTCTTCGCCCACTACTCGAACATCGCCACCTCCGGCTTCCGTGAGCTTCAGGAGGGCCAGAAGGTGACCTTCGACGTCACGCAGGGCCAGAAGGGCCCCCAGGCCGAGAACATCGTTCCCGCCTGACGCTGACGCGTAACGCATGAGCCGGGGCCCGCGCCCGAAAGGTGCGGGCCCCGGCTCATGTGCGACAGGCGCCACCGCATCGAGGAAGGTCCCCATGAACCGCACGGCTCGTACGAACAGCAGCAGCCCCTCCCGGTCCCGTACGGAGGGTTCCGCCCGCACCGGCACGGCCCGGAACGACCGCACCCGCTCGCAGGGCGCGGGAGCGGGTGACCAAGGGGCTCCTTCGCGTGCGGCCGGGACCGGATCGGCGACGGGCGGCACCGCCCAGCGCCGCGCGGCGGGCGGCGGCACCGGTGGGGCGGCCACCGCGGGCGGTACGGGACGGAGCGGCGCGGGCAGGAACGCCCCCGGCCGCGGGACGGCCACCAGGAACAGCGCCGACCGCGGAGACACCACGAAGAACAGCACCGGCCGCGGAAACACCACGAAGAACACCGCCGGCCGCGCGGACGCCGCCAAGGGCCCCCAGGGCAAGGGCGGCGCCGGCAAGAACGGCTCCGTCCGGTCCGGTGCGGCCAAGGCCGGCCGTGGTCGCCGGGGCGGTGGGCGGGCCGTCGCGCCCGCCACCGGTGGCGAGTTCGCGCTGCCGGTCACGGTCACGCCCGCGTTGCCGTCGGTCGAGACGTTCGGTGAACTGGAGCTGCCCGCACGGGTGTTGGAGACACTGCGGACCGAAGGGGTGACCGAGCCGTTCCCCATCCAGGCCGCGACGCTGCCGAACTCCCTGGCCGGCCGTGACGTCCTGGGCCGTGGACGCACCGGCTCCGGCAAGACGCTCGCCTTCGGCCTCGCCATGCTGGCCCGTACGGCCGGACAGCGCGCCGAGCCCCGGCAGCCGCTGGCCCTCGTCCTCGTCCCCACCCGCGAACTGGCCCAGCAGGTCACCGACGCCCTCACCCCCTACGCCCGCGCGCTGCGGCTGCGGCTCGCGACCGTGGTCGGCGGCATGTCCCTCGGACGGCAGGCGAGCGTGCTGCGCGGCGGCGCCGAGGTGGTCGTCGCGACCCCCGGCCGGCTCAAGGACCTCATAGACCGCGGCGACTGCCGGCTCGACCAGGTCGCGATCACCGTCCTGGACGAGGCCGACCAGATGGCCGACATGGGCTTCATGCCTCAGGTCACCGCGCTGCTCGACCAGGTGCGGCCCGAGGGCCAGCGGCTGTTGTTCTCCGCCACGCTGGACCGCAACGTCGACCGGCTGGTCCGCGACTACCTGCACGACCCCGTCGTCCACTCCGTCGACCCGTCCGCGGGTGCGGTCACCACGATGGACCACCACGTGCTGCACATCGAGGACGACGACAAGCACGCCACCACGACCGAGATCGCCGCCCGCGAGGGGCGCGTGATCATGTTCCTGGACAGCAAGCACGCGACGGACCGGCTGGTGAAGAAGCTGCTGGCGGTGGGCGTGCGGGCCGCCGCCCTGCACGGCGGCAAGTCGCAGTCGCAGCGCAACCGGGCCCTGAGCCAGTTCAAGGACGGGGACGTGACCGCCCTGGTCGCCACGAACGTCGCGGCGCGCGGGATCCACGTCGACGACCTCGACCTCGTCGTCAACGTCGACCCGCCGGGCGACCACAAGGACTATCTGCACCGGGGCGGCCGTACGGCCCGCGCGGGCGAGTCCGGCACGGTCGTCACGCTCGTCCTGCCGCACCAGCGCCGTGACGTCACCCGGCTGATGGCGGTCGCCGGCATCACCCCGACGACCACGCGGGTCCGCTCGGGCGGCGTCGAACTCAACCGCATCACGGGCGCGCAGGCACCGTCCGGCGTCCCGGTCGTCCTCACCCCGCCGGTCACCCAGCAACCGCCCGCCCGCCCCTCCTCGGCGTCGCGCGGCCGTCGCGGCCGCCCGTCCTCCCAGGGACGCCGCCGCGCCCCGGCGAAGGGCAACGGCCGCTGAGCGTGTCGGTACGACGGGAGGCACGACGGGAGCCTCGACGCTGCGCACGACGCGGCGTGGCTCAGGCCAGGGACTCGAAGTACGCCTTCTGCGCGGGGTAGTAGTCGTCGAAGTCGGGGCGCGGCCCGCCCGTGCGCGCGGCGGTGAGCATGTCCAGGTAGTACTCCCAGCCCGGTCCCGTCTCGCCGAGCTGCTCGGCGGAGGTGAGGTGGTGGACCAGCCGGAGTTCGGTGGTGCCGTCGACCTCGGACAGCAGCAGCTCCATCGACCAGGTTCCGGCCTCGTCCTCCATCGAGACGGCGAGCCTGCGCGGGGGTTCGCAGGCTTCGATCCGCAGCGGGCACCAGGGCGCCGACTCCTCGAACTCCATCCGCACCTCGACCGTGCGACCGGGCCCCGCCTGACCGCGCCACGGGCCGAACCAACGGGCGGTGCGCTCCGGCTCGGTGACGCTCGCCCAGACGTCGTCGGCGGAGGCGCGGTAGACGCGGGTGAGGATCAGGTCGTGCCCCGTCGGGGTGGGGACGAGTCGTCCGGTGGGTTCATGGGTCGTTCCGGTGGGTTCATGGGTCATGCCGTGTCCTCTTCCGGGTGGTGGGCGGTGTGCGGATCGTGCGCGGGGCCGGACCGGGCGCGGTCCCGTCGGGTGCGGTGGACCTCTGTCTCCAGCGCCGCCAGACGCCGCGACCAGTCAAGACGCCCGGTGTCGAACACGGCGAGCCAGGCGGCCAGGTCGCCCAGCCGGGAGCGGACCAGCGAGTAGCGCCGGTGGCGTCCGATCTGCTCGTCCCGGACCAGGCCGCTCTCCCGCAGCACGCGCAGATGGCGGCTGACGGCGGGCCGGCTGATGGAAAACCGGGCGGCGATGTCGCCCGCCGTCAGCGGGGCGTGGTGCAGCATCGTCAGGATCTCGCGGCGGACGGGATCGGCGATCGCGTCCGCCACCTCGCTCAGTTCATCCGGATCGTCCTCGCTCACACCAGAAGCGTAACCGATAGGTTACGCGTTGACGAGGACGCGTCGAGGGCACGGCCCGGTCGAGGAACTCCTACGGGGGTGACGGGCGTTCACAGGGAGACGTGCGGAACGCACGCGGACGACCGGAACGACCGGCACGACACGGGCTGAAGCCGAGGTGGCACGCATGGCGATGTGGGATCGGATCAAGGACCAGGCCAAGGGTCTGCAGCAGCAGGCACAGGGCGCGCAGGGCGCGCGGGGCGGTCCTCCGGCGGCTCCAAGGCCCAGTTGGTGAGCGCGCTCAAGTCCCAGCTCACCTCCCTGAAGACGGAGCTGAAGAGCGGTGCCTACCGGGACGCCAGCATGGCGATGTGCGCGCTGGTCGCCGCCGCCGACGGGAACGTGGACCCGGCCGAGCGGCAGCACGTGGAGTCGCTGATCCTGAACAACGACGTCCTGCAGAACTTCCCCGCCGACCAGCTGCGGCAGCGCTTCAACCGGCACGTCGACCAGCTCTCGCGCGACTTCCAGCAGGGCAAGGCCGAGGCCCTCACGGAGATCGCCAAGGCCGCGAAGAAGCCGACGGAGGCGCGGGCGGTCGTCCAGACCGGCTTCGTGGTGGCGGGGGCGGACGGGTACATCGCCCAGACCGAGGAGCAGGTCCTGCGCGAGGCCTGCGCCACCCTCGGCCTGTCGCCGCAGGAGTTCGGCCTCTGACACCGCAGAAAAAGGACGCGGCGCTGTCCACAGACTGTGGACAGCGCGCAGGGTCGTACTCACGGACGCCGGCCGTCCCCACCGCCGGCGTCCGTGAGGTTCACGGGGTGTGCCGTACGAGAAAATCTTGAAAGCGAAAGTAACAGTCGGTACTCGTCCTACTGATGGGTACTTTGTGAAGACTTGCGTCAGTGGAAGAGGGCCGTGAGCAGGTCGTCACCGAGGCGGCGTACGCGTTCCAGACGGAGTTGGTAGTAGGCGCGGCGGCCGTCGCGCTCGACCGTGACGAGGCCGGCCTCGCGCAGCCGGGCCAGATGCCGGGAGACCTGCGGCAGGGACATCCCGCTGCGGGTGGCCAACTCGGAGGGGGTGAGCGGCTCGCGGGCGATCGCCCGGGCGATGCGCTGCCGGCCGGGGTCCCGCAGCACCTCGAGCCGCCGGTGCACGGTCGCGTAGCCGGGCTGGTCGTCGCTCTCCGGCAGCAGCGGGTACTGCACCACCGCCGCGAACCCCGGCTCGTGCTTGACCAGCAGGTGCGGGCCGCCGAAGACCGACGGCACGACCAGGACGGGCGTCGTGGCGACGTTCACGATCCCGTGGTGGAACTTGTCGAAGACCACACGGGGCGGCCCGTCCCGGTAGGCGGCCGCCGGGTCCAGGGCGGCGAGCGCCCGGCCGGGTCCGTCGTGCTCGACGGCCCTGCGCAGCCCCGGGAGCTGCCCCGAGATCGCCCTTGCGGCCCGCGCCAGATCGGGTTCCAGCGCCCGCGCGGCCCGGTCCAGCAGATCCAGCAGATCCGTACGCAGTGACTCCGGCGCGTGCAACAGCCTGCGCGCCAGTTCCGACCGGGCCGTCGACCGCCGTTCCGCCGCCTCCAACAGCCCCTCCCGCTGGGCCTGTTCCTCCAGCACCCGGTCCAACGGCATCCCGGAGTTGCCGCCCCGGACCGCGTACGCCGTCAGCTCCGCGAAGAGCGGCAACGGCAGCCGGGCGATGTCCTCGGCCTCCTCGCCGAGCGTCCGGTCCCCGACCGCGCCCAACGGCAGCAGGTACCGGGCCCGGTACGACGACCACAGCGGCGCCCAGTCGCGGACCCGCCGCCGGAGCGCGGGGTCGAGCGCGGAGACGGTGGGGGCGGGTGTTCCCGTGGC
>NZ_JARGEE010000428.1:0-7201 GCF_033794485.1 Streptomyces sp. MB09-02B | reverse complement strand
GGCCGGCCCCCTACTGCTTGACCCCGCCCTTGGCGAGGAACGCGAGCAGGTCCTGGCGGCTGACCACGCCGGTCGGCTTGCCCTCGACCAGCACGATGGCCGCGTCCGCCGAACCGAGCACGGTCATCAGGTCGCCGACCGGCTCACCGGAGCCGACCTGCGGCAGCGGCGCGGACATGTGCTTCTCCAGCGGGTCGTCGAGCAAGGCGCGCTGGGTGAACAGGGCATCCAGCAGCTCGCGTTCGACGACGGACCCGACCACCTCGGCGGCCATGACGTCCGGGTGACCGGCGCCCGGCTTCACGATCGGCATCTGCGAGACGCCGTACTCGCGCAGCACCTCGATCGCCTCACCGACCGTCTCGTCCGGGTGCATGTGGACGAGGGACGGAATCGCCCCGTGCTCCTTGTGGCTGAGGACGTCGCCGACCCGCGCGCTCGGTCCCTCGTCCTCCAGGAAGCCGTAGTCGGCCATCCACTCGTCGTTGAAGATCTTGCTGAGGTAGCCGCGCCCGCTGTCGGGCAGCAGGACGACCAGGACGTCGTCCGGGCCGAGCCGCTTCGCGACCTCCAGGGCGGCGACGACGGCCATGCCGCAGGAGCCGCCCACCAGCAGGCCCTCCTCCTTGGCCAGCCGCCGGGTCATCTGGAAGGAGTCCTTGTCGGACACGGCGACGATCTCGTCGGCGACGGTCCGGTCGTACGCGGTCGGCCAGAAGTCCTCACCGACGCCCTCGACGAGGTACGGCCGCCCGGAGCCGCCGGAGTACACCGAGCCCTCGGGGTCGGCGCCGATCACCTGGACACGGCCCTCACTGGCGTCCTTCAGGTAGCGGCCGGTGCCGGAGATGGTGCCGCCGGTCCCCACGCCCGCCACGAAGTGGGTGATCCGCCCCTCCGTCTGCTCCCACAGCTCAGGGCCGGTCGAGTGGTAGTGCGAGAGCGGGTTGTTGGGGTTGGAGTACTGGTCCGGCTTCCAGGCGCCGGGCGTCTCGCGGACCAGCCGGTCGGAGACGTTGTAGTACGAGTCGGGGTGCTCGGGGTCGACCGCCGTGGGGCAGACGACGACCTCGGCGCCGTACGCCCGGAGCACGTTGATCTTGTCGGTGCTCACCTTGTCGGGGCACACGAAGATGCACTTGTACCCCTTCTGCTGGGCCACGATGGCGAGGCCCACACCTGTGTTTCCGCTGGTCGGCTCGACGATCGTGCCGCCGGGCTTGAGCTCCCCGCTCTTCTCCGCCGCCTCGATCATGCGCAGCGCGATGCGGTCCTTCACGGAACCGCCGGGATTGAAGTACTCGACCTTGGCCAGGACGGTCGCCTGGATGCCCTCGGTCACGCTGTTGAGCCTCAGCAGCGGGGTGTTGCCGACGAGGCTGATCATCGAGTCGTGGATTTGCACCGTTGTCTCCGGAGCCGCAAAAGGGATGGTCGTAATGTCCAGCCAGCCTAAGCCCCGCCCTCACTGTTCTCTCCCCTGTTCACCTTCCGCCGGGATTGGCCGAGGGCAGGTACGGGGCAAGGAGTGGGTGTACGGGTACGAGGAGGTGGCGGCGACGCATGACGAGCATGTCCAGAGCAAGGGTGGCCCGCCGCATCGCGGCGGGCGCGGCGTACGGCGGTGGCGGCATCGGTCTGCTGGGCGCGGCGGCCGTGGGGGTGGTGCTGGCCGAGGTGCGGATGGCCAAGCGGATCGTGGGCAACGGGCACAGCCCGCACCCGCCGAGCGCGGAGGGCGTGTACGGCCACACGCACGGCAGCCGGTACGGGCGCGCGTACGGCTACGGCTCGTACGGCAGTTCGTACGACGTCCCTGACGATCCCCCGCTCCGGCTCGTCATGCTCGGCGACTCCACCGCCGCCGGCCAGGGCGTCCACCGCTCCCGGCAGACCCCGGGCGCGCTGATCGCCTCGGGGCTCGCGGCCGTCGCCGAGCGCCCGGTGCTGCTGCGGAACGTCGCGCTGCCGGGTGCCCAGTCGGACGACCTCGACCGGCAGGTGGCGCTGGTCCTGGAGGACCCGGCCCAGGTCCCCGACGTCTGCGTGATCATGATCGGCGCGAACGACGTGACCCACCGGATGCCGCCGACCCGCTCCGTCCGCCATCTCTCCGCGGCCGTACGGCGGCTGCGGACCGCCGGGGCCGAGGTGGTGGTGGGCACCTGTCCCGACCTCGGCACGCTCGAGCCCGTGCAGCAGCCGTTGCGCTGGCTCGCACGCCGGGCCTCGCGGCAGCTGGCGGCCGCCCAGACGATCGGAACCGTCGAACAGGGCGGCCGCACCGTGTCGCTGGGCGACCTCCTCGGCCCCGAGTTCGAACAGAACCCCCGGGAGCTGTTCGGCCCCGACAACTACCACCCCTCCGCCGAGGGGTACGCGACCGCCGCGATGGCCGTCCTGCCGACGGTGTGCGCGGCGCTGGGCCTCTGGCCGGCGGACGAGGAGCGGCCGGACGTCAGCCGCCGCGAGGGCTTCCTACCGGTGGCCCGCGCGGCCGCGGAGGCCGCGTCGGAGGCGGGTACGGAGGTGACGGCCGCGATGCCTACGGGGCCGCGTGGGCCTTGGGCTCTGCTGAAGCGGCGGCGTCGGCGGAGGGTTCCGGCGACGGACCCTGCGCCGACCGCTACGGCGGAGGCGCAGCCGGGCGCCTAGTAGCACGGGGCGCACTGTGATCGGGCGACTGCGGGTGCGTGGGGGCTGATCGCGCAGTTCCCCGCGCCCCTGAAAAGCAGGGGCTGCGCCCCTTGCTTCTCAGGCTCGCAGGGCCTGGTCTTTCAGGGGGCGCAGGGAACTGCGCGAGAAGCCCCACCGGACCCGCACTCGCCGACGAACCCCCACCCCCGAGACCCTAGGCGCCCAACCAAAAAGCAAGCGCTTAGAAAAGTGCGGTCGGAGTCACACCCTCATGCCCGTGACCCAGACCATACGTACGGGTAACTTCCCCCACAGCCCCGCTTTCCGTACGCATGCCAATGGAGCCGTGATGCCAGAAGCCGTGATCGTCTCAGCCGCCCGCTCCCCCATCGGCCGCGCTTTCAAGGGCTCGCTGAAGGACCTGCGCCCCGACGACCTGACCGCCACCATCGTCGCGGCCGCCCTCGCGAAGGTCCCGGAGCTGGACCCGAGGGACATCGACGACCTGATGCTCGGCTGCGGTCTCCCCGGCGGCGAGCAGGGCCACAACCTGGGCCGGATCGTGGCCGTACAGCTGGGCATGGACCACCTGCCGGGCTGCACGATCACCCGTTACTGTTCCTCCTCGCTGCAGACCTCCCGCATGGCCCTGCACGCCATCAAGGCCGGCGAGGGCGATGTCTTCATCTCGGCCGGTGTCGAGGTCGTCAGCAGCAGCGCGCGCGGCACCAGCGACATCCACACCGCCCGCAACCCGCTCTTCGCCGAGGCCGAGGCCCGCACCGAGGCGGTCTCCAAGTCGGTCGGCGCCTCCTGGCACGACCCGCGCGAGGACGGCCTGCTCCCCGACCCGTACATCGCGATGGGGCAGACCGCCGAGAACCTGGCCCGTCAGTGGGGCGTGACCCGGCAGGACATGGACGAGTTCGGCGTCCGTTCGCAGAACCTCGCCGAGGAGGCCATCGGCAAGGGCTTCTGGGAGCGCGAGATCACCCCGGTGACGCTGCCCGACGGCACGGTCGTCAGCAAGGACGACGGCCCGCGCGCCGGCGTCACCCTGGAGGCCGTGCAGGGCCTGAAGCCGGTCTTCCGCGAGGACGGCCTGGTC
Source organism: Streptomyces sp. MB09-02B (assembly GCF_033794485.1). NCBI lineage: Bacteria > Bacillati > Actinomycetota > Actinomycetes > Kitasatosporales > Streptomycetaceae > Streptomyces > Streptomyces sp. MB09-02B. Next base: position 3,456 of record NZ_JARGEE010000428.1, on the reverse strand, counting down.
ACCGCCGGCAACTGCTGCCCGCTCAACGACGGCGCCGCCGCCCTGGTGATCATGTCCGACACCAAGGCGCGGGACCTCGGCCTCACCCCGCTCGCCCGGATCGTCTCCACCGGCGTCTCCGGCCTCTCCCCCGAGATCATGGGCTACGGCCCGGTGGAGGCGTCGAAGCAGGCCCTGTCCCGCGCGGGTCTCACCGTCGACGACATCGACCTGTTCGAGATCAACGAGGCCTTCGCCGCCCAGGTGATCCCCTCCTACCGCGACCTGGACATCCCGCTGGACAAGCTGAACGTGAACGGCGGCGCCATCGCCGTCGGCCACCCCTTCGGCATGACCGGCGCCCGGATCACCGGCACGCTCATCAACTCCCTCCAGTTCCACGACAAGCAGTTCGGTCTGGAGACGATGTGCGTCGGCGGCGGCCAGGGCATGGCCATGGTCATCGAGCGCCTCAGCTGACCGAACGGCCCCGCGCGCGGCCGTGACCGCACGGACGCGCACCGTGATGCTGTGGCCCGGAGTCCCGGAATCCGTGGGACTCCGGGCCGTTTTGTGATCCAATCTCCCCCAGGATGTGACCTATCTCCCCCCGGAGAGCGATTTACGCAGCTCAGAGCCGTTTCACCACCGAACATCGGGGAAATTTCCCTGCCCGTTTCGTGACGTTACGCACTGACAGCTGGTTAGTCCGCCCTTCAAGCTGATGTAGGAAGTCGGGGGTCGACTTTGAACCGGGAGTACGTCAGTGAGCGCCATGCCGATCGCCTTGCTGCTCACCACGGCCGCCACCGCCGCCGTGGGCGTCGCCGTCCTGCGCACCCTCGTGGGTCTGCGCCGACAGGTCGCTGCCCTGCGCACCGAGCTGGCCGAGAGCCGGGCCGCCGGGCCGCGCGTCCTGGTGCCGGCCGCCCGTCCGGCCGCCGACACGGAGGAGATACGCGCCGCCGTCGCCGAGGCACTCGCCGAGGAGCGCGAGCGTGAGCTCGCCGAGGCGCGGGCTTTCTGGGCCGCCCAGGAGTCCCGTGACGTCACCGACACGCCTCCGCTGCTGGGTCTGCCCGAGAGTGACCTGTTCCTGCCCCGGCAGTCCGATTTCGCGGGCCTGGAACACCTGGAGCCGGTGATCGAGCCCGGTCTGGAGAGCGACGAGTTCGCCGGGGACTCCGCCGAGCTGGCCGCGGCCCGCCGCCGTCACCCCTCGCACCCCGATTTCGTCCCGGTGCAGTCGCCCGTCACCAACGACCACGAGCGCACGGTCGCCTGCCTGGAGGACCTCGCCGCGTCCCGCACCGAGCTGGCCGACGTCCGCCCGGGCCCCCTGGGGACCCTCGACGTCTACGTCTTCGCCGACGGCACCACCCTGTGCATGACCCCCGGCCACCGCGAGACCGCCGAGCGCCTCGCCACGGCCCTCCAGACCGGCCACGTCCCCGTCCTCCTGGGCGGCTCGGGCATATCCGGCGCCTACACGCTCACCTTCGAGTGCGGCGAGGACATGGTCTACATCCTGGCGGACCGGGTCATCGCGTCGCTGTAGCGACCACACTCTCAGGGGCTACCGGGACGCCTCCTCCCCCGCCGAGCGAGGGGCGCCCTGAAGGGGCGCGGGAAACTGCGCGAGAGGCCCCACCGGACCCGCACCCGCCGACGAACCCGCACCCCCGAGCCGGTAGGCGCCCGGCGCACCCCGTGGGGGCCCGCCTCACACCCCGGCCCGCCGCTGAGCCTCCTCCACCAGCGCCACCGCCTCCGCCAGCGCGTCCTCGTCCCCCAGCGCCAGAGCGAGATCGTTCCCGGCGACGGTCACCTGGTCGGCCGCCGCGAACATACCCGCGTCCGGCATCTCGTGAAACGGCCCCTCGGGCGTCTCCAACCGCTGCGCGCGCAGTGCCAACTCCCTGGCCAGCGCCAGCGCCTCCGCGGCGGCGCTCCGCTGGAGCCGGCTCTGCGGGGCCGCCCGCAGCCGGTCGGCGAAATGGTCCACGGCACGGGTCAACGGCGTCGTATCAAGCACGCCGCGAGAGTACGCGCCTCGGCCGGACTGTTGCCAACAGGCCGCCACTCAGGCAACGTGACCTGAAGGACCGGCTTACATTCCCTTTCGTCCGGAGGCGCCGATGTCCCAAGTCTTCTCCGAGGAGACCCATCGCAACCTGCTCGCCCGCATCCCCCATTGCACCGGTCGTGAAGTCTCCGACTGGATCCGCAAAGTCGACGAAGGCCCCGCTCTCTTCAATTTCGAGGAGAAGGTCAGCTGGCTCCGGCACGAGTACGACCTCGCGTACGGCCACGCCAAAGCGATCATTCACGAGTACGACCTGAGGAGGGCCGCGCGGAAGCTCCGGTGAAACCGCCGAGAACCTACGAAGGGCCCCCGAACCGCGAGGTTCGGGGGCCCTTCCACGAGGGGGCCGGGGTCAGTCCCGGCCGCCGCTCGTCACTCCTAGTCGTCGCCGCTGAAGATGGCGACCAGGCGGAGCATCTCGATGTAGATCCACACGAGGGTCATGGTCAGGCCGAACGCGGCCAGCCAGGCCTCCTCGCGCGGGGCACCGTAGGCGATGCCGTCCTGGATCTGCTTGAAGTCCAGGGTCAGGAAGAACGCGCCGAGCAGGATCGCCAGGATGCCGACGATCGCGCCGATCGGGCCCATGCTGCGCAGTCCGCCGTCGGGGGCGAGCCCGAAGACGACGAGCAGCAGGTTGACCGCCATGACGAGGATGAAGGCGATCGCGATGGTCATACCGATGCGGGCGTACCGGGCGGTGACCCGGATCCAGCCCGCCTTGTAGACCAGGAGGGTCGCTCCGGAGACGGCCATGGTGCCGAGCACCGCCTGGAAGGGCGCGCCCTCCCACTGCGAGTTGAACATCTCGCTGAGCACGCCCAGGAAGACGCCCTCGAAGGCGGCGTACGTCAGGATCAGCGCGGGCGAGGCCTTGCGCTTGAAGGACTGCACCATCGCCAGGACGAAGGCGATGAGCGCGGCGCCGATGGCCAGGCCGTAGCTCGTGGGCGACACCGGCAGGAGGGCCCAGGCGAGGACCGCGCCGACGACGACCGTGCCGAGCGTCATGGCCGAGCGCATGACGACGTCGTCCATGGTCATGCCGCCCGTGCGGGCCGGGGCCTGCGGCGGGGTGCCGTGCTGGACGCCCTGCTGGGCGTACGGGTTCGTCGCGTACGGGTTGCCGCCCTGCTGGGCGTAGGGGTTGCCCTGGGTGCCGACAGCTGCTCCCCCGGCCTGCGGCGCGGTGTTGAAGCCCGCGTAGCCGTTGTCGCGGCTGAACCCCCGTCGCGAGAAGACCGGGTTGCTGCTCCTCATTTCACTCCTCCATGGCCACCCTGCGTGGCCTTGGCTCAAGAGTAATAGGTAGGCAAAGGATTGACTCTACTGCTTGGGAAGGATCTTTCCCCTGCCCTGACATCGAACACGCTACGCGTCTCCCTGATTCC
>NZ_JARGEE010000427.1:0-7235 GCF_033794485.1 Streptomyces sp. MB09-02B | reverse complement strand
CCCCGAAGACCGACACGCTCGCCTCCCCCCAGCCGCCCGACTTCGCCGCGCTGATGGCGGCCGCGGCCGAGGACGGTGGCCCCACCGCCTGGGCGGAGGAGCGCCTGCGCCCCGTACGAGCGGACCAGCGCGATCTGGTGGAGACCCTCTGCGTCTGGCTGGAGAAGAACCTCAGCACCAGGGAGACCGCCCGCGCCCTCGGCCTCTCCGAGGCCACCGTCCGCAATCACACCCGGGACGCGGCCGGCCTGCTCGGCATGGACTTCTCCACGAAAATGGTCGGCATCACCGACACCGACGTGGTGACCGTGGCCGACATCGCCCTCGCCCTGCACGTCCTGCTGGGCCGCCCGGCCCTCACCCAGCCGCCCCGAGGCTCCTGAGCCGCCGGTCCCCCCGGCACGGTCCCGCCGAGGACCGAAACCCGCGCACGTGCCCCAACACGTGCGCGGGTTGCCCCGTGGGTCCTCCGGCCCGGCGCCTCGCACCGGATGCCGGCCCCTCGCCCCCGGCGGACAGCCGGCGGGCCCCGAGCCCGCACGCCGGTACGGGCGCCCGCCACAGGACGAGTTGGGCGCCCTCGGTGCCGGCACGCGGGTGGTGCACATGGTGGGGCGGGCGCATCCACAGCCGGCCCGCCCGGTGCTCCGTCCCGTCCTCGTCGATGATGCTGCCCGCGACGATGTGGGCGGCCTCGGCGAAGTCCTCGTGCACACAGGCCTGGCTCGGCGCGTTCGGCGGCCACACCACGAGGTGGGCGGTGAAGCCGGCGTCGTCGCCCGCGAAGAGGGGCACGATCGTCAGCCGGTCGCGGTCCACACCCTCCAGCGCGGCACTGAGATCGACGAACGCGGTGTCCCTCGAGTCGGTCTGGTCCAAGACAGTCCCTCCGCCGGCAGCTACGGGGTCGGAAGAGGCGACGGTGGCCGTCCCGTCGACGGAACGCCTGGCCCGCACCCCCGTGACGGGCCGGGCGTTCTCGTCCGCGGACACCGCGCGGGCGGTGGTCGGCGTCGTCCGGTACCACCTGGGAAGGAGGGCCCCGGACGACGTGCGCTCAGCCTAGGAAGACCGCCGGGACGCCGGCCATTGCACAAGTGCACGGTCCGCGCGCCCGGGCTTCGCGTTGTGCACAGTGGGACGCGTGTGACGTGCCGCCAGTGCGTTTCACCAGCCCCGAGCCTTGCGGAAGTGCACAGTCCGCTACGGCCCGGCGCCCATGGCCCGGCCTCCACCCGGCCCCGGCGGTCGGGCGGCACGGTCGGGCGGCACAGAGGACTTGCACCTCACGTCACGTGAGGACCCAGCCTGGAACACGACCGACAAGGGAGCGGAAGCATGAGCCACACCGTGGGACAGGTCGCGGGCTACGCCGGCATCACGGTGCGCACGCTGCACCACTACGACGAGATCGGCCTCCTCGTACCGAGCGAGCGTACCCACGCGGGTCACCGCCGCTACGGCGACGGCGACCTCGACCGGCTCCAGCAGATCCTGTTCTACCGGGAGCTCGGCTTCCCCCTCGACGAGGTCGCGATCCTGCTCGACGATCCGCAGGCGGACCCACGGGCGCACCTGCGCCGCCAGCACGACCTGCTGACCGCCCGGATCGAGAGACTGCAGAAGATGGCCGCGGCCGTGGAGCACGCCATGGAGGCACGCAGGATGGGTATCAACCTCACCCCCGAGGAACGGTTCGAGGTCTTCGGCGACAAGGACCCCGAGCGGTACGCGCAGGAGGCGGAAGAGCGCTGGGGCGGCACGGAGGCGTACGCGGAGTCGCAGCGCCGCGCCGCCACGTACACCAAGGAGGACTGGAAGCGCATGCAGGCCGAGGTGGCCGACTGGGGCGCGCGCTACGACGCCCTGATGGCCGCGGGCGAGGATCCGACCGGCGAGGCGGCCATGAACATGGCCGAGGAGCACCGGCAGCACATCGGCATCTGGTTCTACGACTGCCCGTACGAGATGCACCAGGGCCTCGGTGAGATGTACGTCTCCGACGAGCGCTTCAAGGCCTTCTACGACGCCATGCGCCCCGGACTCGCCGAACACCTGCGGGACGCGATCAACGCGAACGCGGCCCGGACGCGCCCCTGATCGCTCCTCCGCCCACCCCGCTGACCACACAGCTTGGTCTCAGTGCGGCCACAGGGCACTCTGGAGGAACCGGTGGAACCTCGTGGGGTGACCGAGCGTTGATAGCTTTGGTCACCCCTATGGGTCCCACCCCCTGTGCGACCCGCCGTCGTGGGCCCCCACCCACAGGCGGTTCACTTTTCCTCACCCCCAGGAGCCCGGAACCGTGCAGACGATCGCCCTCGGACCGAGCTGGCTGGATCCGGACTACCTGCTCAACTCGTTCGGCATCTGGGGCCTGCTCCTGATCGTGTTCGCCGAGTCCGGCCTGTTCTTCGGGTTCTTCCTGCCCGGTGACTCGCTGCTGTTCACGGCCGGCATGCTGATCACCTCGGGCACGCTGGACTTCCCGCTGTGGCTGGCGATCGTGCTGATCTGCGTCGCGGCGATCCTGGGCGACCAGGTGGGGTACATGTTCGGCAAGAAGGTCGGCCCCTCGCTCTTCAGCCGCCCCGACTCCCGCTTCTTCAAGCAGGAGAACGTCACCAAGGCCCACGAGTTCTTCGAGAAGCACGGCCCGAAGTCCCTGATCCTGGCCCGCTTCGTGCCCATCGTGCGCACGTTCACGCCGATCATCGCGGGCGTCAGCGGCATGCGGTACCGCACGTTCCTCGTCTTCAACATCGTCGGCGCCATCCTCTGGGGCGCGGGTGTCACCCTCCTCGGATCCTGGCTCGGGCAGATCGAGTTCGTGCACAAGAACATCGAGGCGATGCTCATCCTCATCGTCCTCATCTCGGTGCTCCCGATCGTCTTCGAGCTCCTCAAGGCGAGGAAGGCGAAGAAGAACCAGCCCCAGCAGCCCCCGCAGCAGCAGTCCGCCGCCGCCCCGGCCATGGACGACGCGACGACCCAGCTCCGCCGCATCCCGCCGACCGACCAGCCCCAGCAGCAGCCGTACGACCAGAACCAGGGCTACGGCAACCAGGGCTACGGCAACCAGACTTACGACAACCAGGGCTACCCGCAGCAGCAGGGCTACCAGGAGAACTACGGCCACCAGCAGCCCCAACAGCAGCCCTACGCCCCGCAGTCCCCGCAGGGCGGCCAGTACCCCCAGGGCGGCCAGTACCCGCAAGGTGGCCAGTACCCCCAGAACCAGAACCAGCAGGGCTACCAGGGCCAGGACTACCCGCGGTACTGAACGACCAGGGTCCCGCGCCCCGCTTTCAAGGGGCGCGGGGCTGGGTCTATTCGCGGCTCCGCCGCGTGGGCGCGATCAGCACAACCGACCCGCAGCCGCCAACACTCAGCGGCCCCCGAGCCATGAGGCACCCGGCGCTAGAAGCCTCGCGTCCGCTTCGCGGCCTTACGGCCCGCCCGCGCGGCCCCCGGCAGGAACAGCCGGAACATCTCGGACCCGAGGTTCACCCCGATCGCGATGGCCATCGCCAGCGCCGCCGCCTTCGTCAGCGAGACCAGCCCCGCGTCCACGTCGTTCTGCGCGAACCCCAACAACCCGAAGTACGTCGCCGATCCCGGCAGCAGCGGCCCGATCGCCGCGGTCGTATAGGGCAGCGCGGAGGCGAACCGGTACCGCGACAGCAGCTGACCGAACAGCCCCACCAGCCCTGCCGCCACGGCGGTGGAGGCCACCGGCGAGATCCCGCCCGCGTCGTGCATGGCCCCGTACACCGCCCACGCCACACCGCCGTTGAGGGTCACCGCCAGCACGGTGGATCGTTCCTGCTGGAGCAGCAGCGCGAACGTCAAGGACAGCAGCATCGACGCCCCGAGCTGCAACAACGGCCGGTCCGCGCTGCCGAGCGCCGCGTCCGGATGCAGCTCGGCGCCCAGCTTCACCCCGAAGTACAGGACGAGCAGCACCCCCACCACGATGCCCACGAAGAGGTACATGACCTCCAGGAGCCGCGCGGAGGCGGTGATGTAGAAGCCGGTCAGCCCGTCCTGCACACCCGCCACCAGTGCCCGCCCGGGCAGCAGCGCGAACAGCCCACCGGTGACGACGGCGGACGCCTCCACGTCCACGTGCGCCACGGTCAGCGCCACCCCGATCGCCGCCGGGGGCATCGCGGCCACCAGGAACTGGTAGAACTCCGGCAGCCCCCGCCCCGAGCACAGCCACGCCAGCCGGTCGCCGAGCATCGCGCCGAGCGCCGCCGCCACGAACACGACCACGCCACCGCCGACCAGCACGGACGCGGCCCCCGCCAGCAGCCCGCTCGCCAGGGTCAGCGTCCAGCCGGGGTACGGGTGCCGGTTGCGCCGTATCTCCGCGAGCCGCCGGTAGGCCTCCTCCAGCGAGATCGCGCTCTCCGGGTCGCTGAGGTCGTCCACCAGCCGGAAGACCGCCGCGAGCCGGGTGTAGTCGGTGGCCCGGCGCCGCACGATCCGGGACGCTGTGACCGGGTCGTCCACCAGCGACGGCTGGTGGGTGACCGACAGCTGGGTGAAGGTCACCGTCGGCTCGCAGCGGTCGAGGCCGTAGGACCGGCACACGGCGAACATCGCCGCCTCCACGTCCTCCGCGCCCTCGCCGCCCGCCAGCAGCAGCTCACCGATCCTCAGGGTGAGGTCGAGCACACGGGGTACGGCGGGCCCCGTGTCGCCCTCCGCGCGCGCCGGCGGCTCCGGCGCGGGCCGCTCGGCCACCGGCATCCGCAGCATCGTGCGCATCCGGTCCTGCCAGGGCACGTCCTTGGTCAGACTGACGGCCGGGATCCCGCCGGCCGGCGTGAACGCGACCGGCGCGTGCCGTGCGCTGTAGGTCCGCGGCACACTGAACGCCGACCCCTCGTGCTCGTCAGGGACCCCCTCCGGCGGAGCCAGCCCCTCCGGCAGGGCGAACTCGGAGGTCGTCTGCGCCTCGCCCTCCGCCCCCGCGGCCGGTACGTCCAGCCCCGCCGGGATCGCGAACTCCGAGGTCACCGACGCGTCACCGTCGATCCCCAGAGCGAATCCCACCGGAGCGAAGGCACTGCCCGCCTCGTCCGACACCGGCTTGCGGTCCTCCAGCGGCCCGCCGTCCCCGGGCTTCGTCACTCCCACTCCGCCGCGCTCCCTGTACGACACCTCGGACACGCCTCAGTATGCGCATCGACACACACGGATACGCGAACGGGCCACGCGCCCCTCCTGGGGACACGCGGCCCGTTCGCGGAATCGATCGGCAAGACAGCCGGAGACCTCAGGCGGGGTCAGTGACCGCCCTGCTCCTTGAAGCGCTTGTACGACTTCTCGACCTCGGCCTCGGCATCGGCGCGGCCGACCCAGTCGGCGCCCTCGACGGACTTGCCGGGCTCCAGGTCCTTGTAGACCTCGAAGAAGTGCTGGATCTCCAGGCGGTCGAACTCCGACACGTGGTGGATGTCACGCAGGTGCTCCTGGCGCGGGTCCGTCGCCGGGACGCAGAGCAGCTTGTCGTCGCCGCCGGCCTCGTCCGTCATCCGGAACATGCCGATCGCACGGCACTTGATGAGACAGCCCGGGAACGTCGGCTCGTCCAGGATGACCAGCGCGTCCAACGGGTCGCCGTCCTCGCCGAGGGTGTTCTCGACGAAGCCGTAGTCGGTCGGGTAGGCGGTCGAGGTGAAGAGGCGACGGTCCAGGCGGATCCGACCGGTCTCGTGGTCCACCTCGTACTTGTTCCGCGAACCCTTCGGAATCTCGATCGTGACGTCGAACTCCACCGGTGACTCCTCCATGATCAACACATAGTTCTGGTGGTTAAGTGTCCCTCACGCAGGTGTGTGATCGCGAAAGGGGCTGGTGGTCGTGCGGGAGCCGAAGGTCTGGCGGGCCGCGAGACCCCGTGTGGTGCGGGTGGTGCAGGGCGTGAAACCGGGGCTCGTACGCGTCACGCGCGCCGTGAAGCCCGGTGCCGCGCGCGTCGCACAGGCGGTGAAACCCGGCGTCGTACGCGTCACGAGCGCCGTCACGGCACGCTCTTCGCAGCTCGCGGGGAGCACGAAGAAGCTCACGACCCTCCAGTTCACCGCCGGCGCGGCCACCCTGGGGCTGGTGTTCTCGGCCGGGGCGGTGGCCGCCGCCGGACCCTGGGACTCCTCCGGTCAGCGTACGGCCGAGCGCGACTGGGCGGCATCGCGCGGCAGCCAGGGTGGCGCAGATCACGGACGTAGTTCCGGTACGTCGTCCGGTAGTGCGGCGGGGGCGCCCAAGCCCGCGCCGAGCGCCCCCTCCGTCCTGGCCGGCCTCGGCGGTGCCTCCGGCGCGGGCTCCGCGCCCGACTCCGCCGCCCTGGGGGCCCTCCTGGACCCGATCCTGAACTCCTCCGTCCTGGGCCCCCGCCGCGCGGCCTCCGTCGTCGACGTAGAGACCGGCGAGCAGCTGTACGCCCAGAACGCGGACGACGCCCTGACCCCCGCCTCCACCACCAAGATCGCCACGGCCGCGGCGGCCCTCTCGGCGGTCGGCCCCGACCACCGCATCGAGACCCGCACGGTCCTGGACCCCGACTCCGCCGAGGTCGTCCTCGTCGGCGGCGGTGACCCCACCCTCTCCGGCCACAAGGACACGGACGGCTACGCGAGCCTGCGCACCCTCGCCGACCGGACCGCCGCCGCCCTCGCCAAGCGTCACCTGAACGAGATCACCCTCACCCACGACGTCTCCCTCTACGAGGGCCCCGAGCAGCACACCATCGGCCCGAACGGCAACCTCGCCCTGGTCGTCCCGCTGATGGTCGACGAGGCCCGCCTCGACGACTCCTCCAGCGGCCAGGCGGACCGCGATCCGGACCCGGTGGGGGACGCGACCGCCGAGTTCGCCGACCTCCTGGAGGACCGGGGCGTCAAGGTGAGGATCGAGGGCTCCACCACGGCCCCGAAGAACGCGAAGGAACTCGCGGCGGTCTCCTCCCCGCCCCTCGCCACCATGGTCGAACGCATGCTCACCAACAGCGACAACGACATCGCCGAGGCCCTCGCCCGCCAGGTCGCGCTCGCGACGGGGGAACAGCCGAGCTTCGAAGGCGGCGCGGCGGCCATCAAGAAGTCACTGAAGAAGCTCGAAGTGCCCCTGGAAGGCGTCGAGTTCGCGGACGGCAGCGGCCTCAGCCGGGGCAACGCACTGACCCCCGCCCTCCTCACCGCCCTCCTCGCCGAGTCGGCGTCCCC
>NZ_JARGEE010000426.1:0-7246 GCF_033794485.1 Streptomyces sp. MB09-02B | reverse complement strand
CCACCACCCCCACGGCTCAACGCCGAGCCACACCCTCCGCCCGAGCCGCCGCGGCAACCGCCGCAGTCACGGCAGGAGCAACCCGCTCGTCGAACGGCGACGGAATCACATAGTCCGCCGCAAGATCGTCCCCGACCACCGACGCCAACGCCTCAGCCGCCGCGATCTTCATCCCCTCGGTGATCCGGGAGGCCCGCACCTGAAGGGCCCCCGCGAAGATCCCCGGGAACGCGAGAACGTTGTTGATCTGGTTCGGGTAGTCGGAGCGCCCGGTGGCGACGACCGCCGCGTACTTGTGGGCGACGTCCGGGTGCACCTCGGGGTTGGGGTTGGCCATGGCGAAGACGAACGCGTTCTCCGCCATCGAGGCCACCGCCGCCTCCGGGACCGTACCGCCGGAGACGCCGATGAAGACGTCCGCGCCCGCGAGGGCGTCCTCCAGGGAACCCGACAGGCCGGCCCGGTTGGTGAGCTCGGCGAGCTCACGCTTGACCGGCGTGAGGTCCTCGCGGTCCACGGAGACGATGCCCTTGCGGTCGGTGACCGCGACGTCGCCGAGACCGGCCTCCAGCAGCATCTTGGCGATGGCCACGCCCGCCGCGCCCGCACCCGAGATCACCGCGCGCAGGTCGCCGAGCCCCCGGCCGGTCAGCCGGGCGGCGTTCCGCAGCGCCGCCAGCGTCACGACCGCCGTACCGTGCTGGTCGTCGTGGAAGACGGGGATGTCGAGGGCTTCCTGCAGCCGCTTCTCGATCTCGAAGCAGCGGGGGGCGGAGATGTCCTCCAGGTTCACGCCGCCGAAGGAGGGGGCGAGGCGGACCACGGTCTCGATGATCTCGTCCACGTCCGTGCAGGCGAGCGCGATCGGCACCGCGTCGACGCCGCCGAACTGCTTGAACAGGATCGCCTTGCCCTCCATCACGGGGAGGGAGGCCTCGGGGCCGATGTCGCCGAGGCCGAGGACCGCCGTACCGTCCGTCACGACGGCGACGACCGACGACTTCCAGGTGTAGTCGTTGACCAGGTCGGGCTGCTCGGCGATGGCGGTGCACACCCGCGCGACGCCGGGCGTGTAGGCGAGGGACAGGTCGTCCTTGTCCCGGATCGGCACGGTGGCCTGCACGGCCATCTTGCCGCCGCGGTGCAGGGCGAACGCGGGGTCGAAGGAGTCGAGGGAATTGAGGGGCTCCCCGCCGCCTTCCTGGCCCGTACTGCCGTCGCCGTTGTCGGTGCGAGGATTGACAATCTCCGCTGCCACTTTGTGTACCCCTTAGGTCTGCATGGTTTGAGGGTGACCGCTCCCGGTTCGGAGGCGGGCGGGCACCGCGTGAGGCCCAGGTCACCGGTACGTACGGCGACGCCTGCGGGCTCAGACGCGACGGGCGCGCCGCACACGCGCCCTGGGCCCCGGATGAGGGGTGTAAGGAACCTTCTTACCGGACGGACGGCGCCGACGACGAGTCCATACGTCTTCATACCTCGAAGGTCACAACTCGAAGGTCATTTGAAGACGATCATGGTTGGTTCGACTCATCGACGGATGGCGGGACAAGTCGGGCCACATCACGACAAGTCCTCTACGGCCACGTGTGCGGAGTTCGCAGCCGACCGCATCCTGAGATGCACCGAAGATCTTCCGGTCGAAGGAAGGGAATCCCGCACATGGTCCGGTGTGATCGCCCGGTCCGCAGCGGTTCGTAGGTCATTCGGGGGTCACCCGTTATCCGATTTTGACATGGCTGGTCATCTGATTGCACATGCCCGAATGGCAAGATGCCGTAATCACACGAGGTCGCCACACTCGAAGACGCGTGTTAATCGTCGACCTGTCGGCAACTCCACACCACCCCCGCCGGAGGAACCCACCATGACCGCAAGCACCACCCGTCGTACGACCGGCCTGCGTTCCCGTACAGCCGCGGTCGGAGCGATCGCGGTCGCGGGCGCCCTGCTGCTCACCGCCTGCGGTGACCAGACCAAGAAGGACAACGGCTCCGAGAGCGCCTCCACCAGCGCGGCGCCGCTGGCGGACAAGCTCCCCGCGTCCGTCCGGGACAAGGGTGTGATCAACGTCGGTTCCGACATCGCCTACGCCCCGGTCGAGTACAAGGACGAGTCCGGCAAGGTCGTCGGCATCGACCTCGACATCGCCGCGGCGATGGGCAAGCAGCTCGGCGTGGAGTTCAAGTTCCAGAACGCCACCTTCGACACCCTCATCGGTGGTCTGGCCGCCAAGCGGTACGACATCGCGATGTCGGCCATGACCGACACCAAGGACCGCCAGGAGGGCATCGACGCCGACACCGGCAAGAAGGTCGGCGCCGGCGTCGACTTCGTCGACTACTTCACCGCGGGTGTCTCGCTCTACACCAACAAGGGCGACGACCAGGGCATCAAGACCTGGGACGACCTGTGCGGCAAGACGATCGCCGTGCAGCGCAACACGTTCTCGCACGACCTCGCCAAGGACCAGGCGAAGAAGTGCAAGGACAACAAGAAGGAGGCGCTCAAGATCGAGGACTTCGCCACCAACCCCGAGGCCGAGACCCGGATGCGCTCCAAGGGCGCGGACGTCGTCTCCGCCGACTACCCGGTGGCCGCGTACTCGGTGAAGACCTCCGGCGGCGGCGACTACTTCGAGATCGTCGGCGACCAGGTCGAGGCGGGCCCCTACGGCATCGCCGTGGCCAAGGACAACACCGAACTGCGTGACGCGCTGCAGGCGGCCGTCCAGGCGATCATCGACAACGGCGAGTACGAGAAGATCATCAAGAAGTGGGGCGTCGAGGACGGCGCCGTCACCGAGGCCAAGGTCAACGGCGGCTCCTGATCACCGCGGTTCCTGATTCTCGGCTCGGTTCTGAAAGGCTCCACCCGTGACTGTTGACGTCAGCAAGACGGACGGTCCCTCGGACACGCCCCCCGCCGGCCCGGAGGCCCTCAAGGCCGTTCCGGTCCGGCACCCGGGGCGCTATGTGTCCGCGGCCATCGCACTCGCCCTCCTCGGTTCGATCGTCTACGCCTTCGCGCAGGCCAAGAAGATCAACTGGGGTGCGGTCCCCGACTACTTCTTCGACGACCGCATCATCGAAGGCGTCCTGAACACCCTGCTGCTCACCGTGCTGTCCATGGTGATCGGCATCGTCGGCGGCATCCTGCTCGCCGTGATGCGACTGTCCAAGAACCCGGTGACCTCGTCGGTGGCGTGGTTCTACATCTGGTTCTTCCGCGGCACGCCGGTCCTGGTCCAGCTCTTCGTCTGGTTCAACCTGGGCCTGGTCTTCGAGTACATCAACCTCGGGCCGATCTACAAGGACTACTGGTCGTCCTTCATGACGCCGCTGCTGACGGCGCTGCTCGGCCTCGGCCTCAACGAGGCCGCGTACATGGCGGAGATCTGCCGTGCCGGTCTGCTGTCGGTGGACGAGGGCCAGACCGAGGCGTCGCACGCGCTCGGCATGAGCCACGCCAAGACGCTGCGCCGGATCGTGATCCCGCAGGCGATGCGCGTGATCGTGCCGCCCACGGGCAACGAGGTCATCAACATGCTGAAGACCACGTCGCTCGTCTCGACGGTGCAGTACGTGGATCTGCTCAAGGCGGCCCAGGACATCGGCCAGGGCTCCGGTTCCACGGTGGAGATGCTGTTCCTCGCCGCCGCCTGGTACCTGATCCTGACCAGCATCTTCAGCGTCGGGCAGTACTACCTGGAGCGGCACTACGCGAAGGGGTCCTCCCGGTCCCTGCCGCCGACACCGATGCAGCGTTTCAAGACGGCCGTGCTGCCGGTGCGCCGTCCGAAGGGAGTCTCGGCATGACCGCCATGGTGAAGGCCGAGGGCATCCACAAGTCGTTCGGCCCCGTCGAGGTCCTCAAGGGCATCGATCTGGAGGTGCAGACGGGCGAGGTGTTCTGCCTCATCGGTCCGTCCGGCTCCGGCAAGAGCACGTTCCTCAGGTGCATCAACCACCTGGAGAAGATCAACGCCGGGCGGCTGTACGTCGACGGCGAGCTGGTCGGCTACCGCCAGAAGGGCGACAAGCTGTACGAGCTCAAGGACAGCGAGGTCGCGCTCAAGCGGCGTGACATCGGCATGGTGTTCCAGCGCTTCAACCTGTTCCCGCACATGACGGCCGCGGAGAACGTCATGGAGGCGCCGATCCAGGTCAAGGGCGTCGGCAGGGGCCAGGCCCGTGAGCGCGCCCATGAGCTGCTGGAGCGCGTCGGCCTCGGCGACAAGGCGGGCAACTACCCCTCGCAGCTCTCCGGCGGCCAGCAGCAGCGCGTGGCCATCGCCCGGGCCCTGGCCATGGAGCCGAAGCTGATGCTCTTCGACGAGCCGACCTCGGCGCTCGACCCGGAGCTGGTGGGCGACGTCCTCGACGTCATGCGCGACCTGGCCGAGTCCGGGATGACGATGGTCGTCGTCACCCACGAGATGGGCTTCGCCCGCGAGGTCGGCGACAGCCTGGTCTTCATGGACGGCGGTGTGGTGGTCGAGTCCGGCAACCCCCGTGACGTGCTGACGAACCCGCAGGAAGAGCGGACGCAGTCGTTCCTGTCCAAGGTCCTCTGACCGACCGGACACACGAGCGGACGAGCGGACGGACGGACGAGGGGCGGTACGGACATCCCGTACCGCCCCTCACTCGTGTCACGGGCCGGCCCTCACTCATGCCACGGGCCGGCCGGCTCGGTCACTTCACCGCCAGCACCATCGAGTCCGAGGGCGAGCACCACACCGCGCGGGCCTCGGCGAAGCCCTGCTCGCGCAGGACCCGGGCGTGCCAGTCGACGCTGTGGAAGTCGCCGTCGGCGTGCTCACCGTAGATCTCGAACCGGCGGGCCGTCGGCGCGGCGAGCACGGGGTCCTGGGCGGCGAGCTGCCACCACGCGGCCCAGTCGAGGACACCGTCCGCCTTGGCTTGTTCCATACCCGCGTGCCGGTGCGCGCGCTCCGCCGCGTTGATCCGGGGCGTCGACTGGTCGATCATGTGGTCCGCGTTCATGAAGACACCGCCGTCGCGGAGAAGTTCCGCGACCTGACCGTAGAGGGCGGCGAGGGGTTCGCTGTGCAGCCAGTGCAGGGCTGTGGCCGTCAGGACGGCGTCGTACGAGTCGTACGGCAGCCGGGCCGGCCAGTCGGGGTCGGTGAGGTCGGCGGTGACGAAGGTGACCCGCGGGTCACCCTCGAACGTGCCCTCGGCGATGGCGAGGAGGGCCGGGTCGAGGTCCACACCGGTGCTGACGGCCTTCGGGAACCGCGTGAGCAGCCTGGACGTGATGGAACCCGTACCGCAGGCGAGGTCGAGAACGCGGGGCTCGGGGCCGGTGAAGGCCTCGACCATGTCAAGCATCACCCGGAACCGCTCCTCACGGTCCGGCAGATACAGCTCCTGCTGCCGGTCCCAGCTCTCCTGCCAGGCCTGCCAGTCGGTTCCTGCCGTGGTGGTCATGAGGTCCCCTTCCTCGGTGTACCGCTTGTACCGCTTCTTCCGGCTACCGCGTAATACCCTGTAAGCAAGAGCAGCCATTACTTGACCCGCACCACGACATTAGAGCGCCCCCGTAAGGACTACAAGTGGAACTGGCCCATTACTCGGACTACGCCGTACGCCTCGTCAACACCGAGGAACCGGCCCGGGGCAAGGACACGCTCACCTCGGTCGAGGCCGTCCGCGATCTCTTCGGACCCAGCCGGCAGGCGGCCCGGCGGGCGACGGACGCCGACGTCACCCGGTTCCGGTCGGTGCGGGCCCGGCTGCGCTCGGTCTTCGAGGCCGCGAACGACGGCGACGAGACCCTGGCCGTGGACCTGTTGAACTCGTTGCTGCTCGAATTCCCGGTGAGCCCGCAGATCTCGGGGCACGACTTCCGGGACGACGACGGCCGCCCGCTGTGGCACATGCACCTGGCGGACCACCCGTCCAACGCGACGGCGGGCTATGCCGCCATCGCCGCGATGGGCCTGGCCTTCCACCTCACCGAGTACGGCGTGGACCGGCTCGGCCTGTGCGAGGCCGCGCCCTGCCGCAACGCCTACCTCGACACCTCCACCAACCGCTCCCGCCGCTACTGCTCGGACCGCTGCGCGACCCGCGCCAACGTGGCGGCCTACCGGGCCCGCAAACGCCTGGAGGCGGACCGGTCGCCGAACACGGGCCGGGCCGCCGAGAACGCCCAGCGGGCGAGCGCGAACGGCGAACGCTGACCCTCGGGCCTGGGCCGATACCGGAACCGCACCTTCCCCAGGACCAGTTCATCGGGGACGACCCCGTAGTCCGTGCTGTCCCCGCCCGCGTAGGCGTTGTCCCCGAGGACCCACCAACCACCGTCGCGCCGCTCGGCGATCCGCTTCACGACGAGCAGGTCCTGCTGGAAGGGGTGGCGCAGCACGAGCACGTCACCGACCCGCAGGCGTGCCCCGTAGTGGACGAGCAGTTGGTCCCCGTGGCGCAGCGTCGGAACCATGGAGGGCCCCGTGACCTCGGCCACCCCGAAGGGCAGGAGGGCCCTGTCCCGCTCGCTCTCCTGCGACGGCTCCGGCATCACCCGGCACCTCCCCGGTCCGTTCCTCTCCAGTGCTCCACCAGTCCCAGTCTGACCCCGGACTTTTGTCCTAAGCCCATGGGGGCACTCGCGAAAACCTCTCTCGCAGGGAGTAATCTCCCACCTGAGAAGACGATCACGAGGAAGGAATGCTCCATGCTTTCCCGCCTGTTTGCCCCCAAGGTCAAGGTCAGCGCCCACTGCGACCTGCCCTGCGGTGTGTACGACCCGGCCCAGGCCCGCATCGAGGCGGAGTCGGTGAAGGCCGTGCAGGAGAAGATGGCCGCCAACGACGACGCGCACTTCCAGGCTCGCGCGACCGTCATCAAGGAGCAGCGCGCCGAGCTCGCCAAGCACCATGTGTCGGTCCTCTGGAGCGACTACTTCAAGCCCCCGCACTTCGAGAAGTACCCGGAGCTGCACCAGCTGGTCAACGACACCCTCAAGGCCCTCTCGGCCGCCAAGGGCTCGACCGACCCGGCTACGGGCCAGAAGGCTCTGGACTACATCGCCCAGATCGACAAGATCTTCTGGGAGACCAAGAAGGCCTGAACCGGCCTCTCTCGTCCGCACCCGGTCCGTATACCGCCGTCTCGCACGGCGGTGTGACGGGCCGGGTGCGGTCGTGTTCGGGGCTGTACGGGCCGTTCGCCGACGTGGGTCAGGGGGTCGGGTCGGGGCCGGGCCAGATCGCGGA
>NZ_JARGEE010000425.1:0-7291 GCF_033794485.1 Streptomyces sp. MB09-02B | reverse complement strand
CCCCCGACTCCGCCTGCCCCTGCACCCACGCCTCCAGTTGTCCGGCCCCGCCGAGGGTCCATCATCACCCGCGGCGGTCCGCCACATTCCGGCGGCGTCCCCTCAAGCGACTCAGCGGAACGGACGCGACGCATTCATAGGCGGCCCAGGCCCCAGCGGGGAGTCGCCCGCCGCCCGGCGGAGGCTGTTCCTCGGCTCGACGGAGGCGGATCGCCAACCCGGCCGAGGCGGACTCTCAGCCCAGCGGCACCGGCTCCGGCAGCCCGACCGGCCAGCTGTGGACCGGTTCTCCGGAGTGCATCAGTTCGCCGTACCGCCGGGTCGTGGCGGCCAGCGCCGCATCCCGCCCGAGCCCCTTGGCCAGAGCCCGGTGGAACGTTTCGACCTGCCAGGACGCCCCGTTGACCCGACGTCGGCAGCGCTCCTCGATCACCCCGAGGTAGAAGTCGCGGTCGACCGGCTCGACCCCCCACGCGTCCAGCCCCGCCTCGGCGAGCGGCAACAGCTCGTCGCGTACGAGGTTCACGGCGTCCACCGGCCCCACCCCGCCGTAGCGGCCGCGCGGCCACTGGAGCCGCGCGTCGATGCCGTGCCGGCATGCCTCGTCGAAGTTGGCGGCGGCCGCCTCGAACGGCAGCCGTGTCCAGACGGGCCGCGACTCCTCGGCGAGGGCGCGTACGACGCCGTAGTAGAAGGCGGCGTTGGCGATCACGTCCGTGATGGTCGGCCCGGCCGGCAGCACCCGGTTCTCGACGCGCAGGTGCGGAACCCCGTCGGCGATGCCGTAGACGGGCCGGTTCCAGCGGTAGATCGTGCCGTTGTGCAGGGTGAGTTCGGCGAGAGAGGGCACGCCGCCCTCGTCGAGGACGGCCATCGGGTCCTCTTCGTCGCAGATGGGCAGCAGGGCCGGGAAGAAGCGGAGGTTCTCCTCGAAGAGGTCGAACGCCGAGGAGATCCACCGCTCCCCGAACCAGGTGCGCGGCCGCACCCCCTGGGCCTGCAGCTCGGGCGGCCTGGTGTCGGTGGACTGCTGGAACAGCGGCGGTCGCGACTCGCGCCACAGCTCGTGCCCGAACAGGAAGGGCGAGTTGGCGCCGATGGCGACCTGCGCGGCTGCGACCGCCTGGGCTGCGTTCCACACGTCGGCGAACCGACCCGGGGTGACCTGGAGGTGCAACTGCACCGAGGTGCAGGCCGCTTCGGGCGCGATGGACTTCGAGGTGCAGACGAGCCGCTCCACCCCGTCGATGTCGAGGGTGAAGTCCTCGCCCCGGGCGGCGACGATCTGATCGTTGAGCAGGGTGTAGCGGTCGCCCGCGGAGAGGTTCGAGGAGACCAGGTCGTCACGGTCCAGGGTCGGCAGAATGCCGATCATCACGATTCCCGCGCCGACCTCGATCGCCTTGCGGTCGGCATACGCGAGGGAGGTGCGCAGCTCCTCGGAAAGCTGGTCGAAAACCCGGCCGCCCAGCCGATGTGGAGCAATGTTGACTTCCAGATTGAACATGGCGAGTTCTGTTTGGAAATCTCGGCTCGCAATCCGCTCCAGTACTTGCGCATTCATCATTCTGGGCAGACCGTCGCCGTCCACGAGGTTCAGCTCGATCTCCACACCCATCAGGTTCTTGGGGCGGTCGAACCGCTTCTCCTCCAGCAGCCGCGCCAGCCCCGCCAGGCACTGCCTCAACTTGTCGCGGTACTGCTGGCGATCGGAGAGGCCGAACGGCCCCGCCACGACCTTCTCTCCCATCTAGGGGTCCCTCCTTGGATGGGCAGGCCGACGATCCGGCCACTGCTGTCTCGGGTCCACGGATGATGATGCCCCGGTGGAGCCGCTGATAACGTCCGGCCGCGACCTGCGCACGCTAGGCTGATCGCGGTCACCTCCGACACTATTCACTCGGCGTGCTTCTGGCACATTCAGCAGGCAAGAATGAGCACGCGCTTTCCGCCTGTTGCGCTTTCGTGAAAAGCGCCGACCAGAACCGGCCGTCCGCTACGTGCCGGTAATCCGAGGTCACCGGCTCACTCCCATGGAAAAACGGGGTGATGGGCAGACCCCGGCGACCGGATACCGCCTTGCTCTTCATATTCGGAGCGGCTAGACGAAACCTCGTGTGAACACGTGTCGTATAAACTCCGCAAACGAGGCTGAGAGCGGCACCCGCGGTCCTCGGTCCTGCCGTCAGGCCACGCGCGGCGGACCCACCCACGCACCCGGACCCCGGGCACCCGTCTCTCCGACCCCCGAGAGCTGACAGCGCCGTCCGCCCCCGCCCTCGCGCCACTGTGCCTGTCGAATTGAGAGGCGACCCACCATGCCGCTGCATGTCCCTCCGGCTCCCGCGCCCGCCCTGCGCACCGTCCTCATGGCACTCGGTTCTCCCACCGCCGTCCACGAGGCGCGAACCCCTTCCCTGAAGAACGCCCCGGGCCCCGCCACACCCGAACTGCCGCTGCCCGTGCACGTCCTCGACCGGATCACCCCGGAGGGCACGGGCACCGCCCGGCTCACCGGATGGCGGTTCCTGATCCGCTGCGGCGACCGCGCCGTGGCCGCCGCCGAAACCCGGCTGACCCCGGACGGCTGGGCGTTCTCGCACTTCTTCGAGGGCCCGTACATCACCTCCACCGAGCGCGCCCTGCGCCAGGCCGAGGTCATGCAGCAGCCCTACCAGCCGCGCCTGCTGTCCGTGCCCGAGCTGTACATGCTCACGCTCTGGCTGCACGCCGACCCCACCGCCGACGGCGCCGTCGGCGACCCCGCACCGGACGACCTGCTGGTGCCGCTGGCGCCCGCGCCGCCCGGTATCGCCGCCCACCGCCCGCACCGGGTCGCCGAACTCCTCCCGGTACTGACCACCCGGCTCACGCCCGCACCCCTCCTGGGGTCACCCGCCTGAACCAAGGCCGCCACACCTCTTCGCACTTCTCGCGCCCCGCTGCCGATTTCCCGGCGGCGGGGCGCTCGTTTCCCCTCTTCCCACCACCGGGAAATGCGCGCTCTTTCGGGCGGCAATACGCTCGTACGAGCTATTCCCTAGCTATCCGCACCACCGGACTAGCCCCATCCGACCATGGCGAACCACCCGAAGGGACAGTGCGGCGGGGATGAACCGTCCGCGCGAGGGATGCGTCATCAACCTGTGAAGAAGCCGTGCTGCGAAATGCCTGCGGATTGACGTCCGTGGGGCAACACTGGGACCGGACCGATTTATCACAACGGGGGGCGGCCATGAACGAGGCTTCAAGCCGCGGGTCGGACAAACCAGCCAACTCAGACCACACGACAAACCGAAAGATCCCCACAACCATGTGCCAGCACCAGCCACTGTGCCCGACCGCCGAATCCGCCGACCGGGAGGGCGCCCGACTCGTGGCGCACCACCCGGAGCAGGGATGGAGTCTGCTCTGCAACGGCGTTCTGCTCTTCGAGGACACCGGTGAGCTCCTGCCGGACGGCCAGATCATCGCGCCGCACCGCCCGATGGGCAGCGTGGTGACAGCCGCCTGAGCCGCACGGACGTGCGCACAGGGTGAGCGTCCTCGCACAGGACGCCCGCCCGGACAGAAGAGGGGCCGGCCGGAGAGCGCACTCTCCGAACCGGCCCCGACGCATATCTCCGAGCGACTACTCCGCGTAGGCGTCCAGCGGCGGACAGGAGCAGACGAGGTTCCGGTCGCCGAAGGCCTGGTCGATCCGGCGCACCGGCGGCCAGTACTTGTCGGCGGGCGAGACCCCGGCCGGGAAGACCGCCTCCTCACGGGTGTAGGCGTGCTCCCACTCCCCACCGAGCGCGCCCGCCGTGTGCGGCGCGTTGCGCAGCGGATTGTCGTCCGCAGGCCACTCGCCCGAGGCGACCTTCTCGATCTCCGCGCGGATCGCGATCATCGCGTCACAGAACCGGTCCAGCTCACCGAGGTCCTCCGACTCGGTCGGCTCGATCATCAGCGTCCCCGCCACCGGGAACGACATCGTCGGCGCGTGGAAGCCGTAGTCGATCAACCGCTTGGCGATGTCGTCGACACTCACCCCGGTCGCCTTGGCCAGGGGCCGCAGATCGACGATGCACTCGTGCGCCACCAGCCCGCCCGGGCCGGTGTACAGCACCGGGTAGTGCGGCTCCAGCCGCTTGGCGATGTAGTTGGCGCTGAGCACCGCCACCTGAGTGGCCCGCTTGAGCCCCTCCCCGCCCATGAGCCGGACGTACGCCCACGAGATCGGCAGGATGCCCGCCGAGCCCCACGGCGCCGCCGAGATCGGGCCCACGCCCGTCTCCGGCCCGGCCGCGGGCTGCAGCGGGTGGTTGGGCAGGTACGGCGCCAGGTGCTCGCGGACCGCCACCGGTCCGACGCCCGGCCCACCGCCACCGTGCGGGATGCAGAACGTCTTGTGCAGGTTCAGGTGCGAGACGTCGCCGCCGAAGTGCCCCGGCTTGGCGAGTCCCACCAGCGCGTTGAGGTTGGCACCGTCGACGTACACCTGACCACCGGCGTCGTGCACCTGCGCGCAGATGTCGGCCACGTGCTCCTCGAACACGCCATGCGTGGACGGGTACGTGATCATCAGCACTGCCAGTTCGTCGCGGTACTGCTCGATCTTCGCCCGCAGGTCCGCCACGTCGATCTCGCCGTCCTCGGCGGTCTTCACGACGACGACCTTCATGCCCGCCATGACCGCGCTCGCGGCGTTGGTGCCGTGGGCGGAGGACGGGATGAGGCACACGGTCCGCTGCGCGTCGCCGTTCGCCCGGTGGTACCCGCGGACGGCCAGCAGCCCGGCCAGCTCGCCCTGCGAGCCCGCGTTCGGCTGCAGCGACACCTTGTCGTACCCGGTGGCCTCCGCCAGGCGCTCCTCCAGCTCACGGATGAGCGTGAGGTACCCCTGCGCCTGCCCGGCGGGCGCGAACGGGTGCAGCTGCCCGAACTCGGGCCAGGTCACCGGCTCCATCTCGGTGGTCGCGTTGAGCTTCATCGTGCAGGAGCCCAGCGGGATCATGCCCCGGTCCAGCGCGTAGTCCCGGTCGGCGAGCCGGCGCAGATAGCGCAGCATCGCGGTCTCGGAGCGGTACTCGTGGAACACCGGGTGCGTCAGGTAGTCGTCCGACCGCAGCAGCGCCTCGGGCAGGGTGTCCTCAGCCGCGGCGTCCAGGGCCTCGACGTCCCCCTCCACCCCGAACGCGGTCCATACGGCACCCAGCTGCGCCCGGGTCGTGGTCTCGTCGCAGGAGATCGACACCAGGTCCGCGTCCACCAGGTGCAGGTTCACGCCATGTTCCCGCGCGGCCGCCACGACCTCACCGGCCCGCCCCGCCACCCGCACGGTGAGCGTGTCGAAGTACGCGCCGTGCACGACCTCGACCCCACCCGCCGCGAGCCCCGCGGCGAGCACGGTGGCGTACCGGTGCGTACGCCGGGCGATGGTCCGCAGCCCCTCCGGCCCGTGGTACACGGCGTACATCCCGGCCATCACGGCGAGCAGCACCTGAGCCGTACAGATGTTGCTGGTCGCCTTCTCCCGGCGGATGTGCTGCTCCCGCGTCTGCAGGGCGAGCCGGTACGCCTTGTGCCCGTCCGCGTCCACGGAGACGCCCACGAGCCGCCCGGGCAGGCTGCGCGCGAACTTCTCCCGCACCGCCATGTAGCCCGCGTGCGGCCCGCCGAAGCCCATCGGCACCCCGAACCGCTGCGTCGTCCCCACCGCGATGTCGGCACCCAGCTCACCGGGCGACGTCAGCAGAGTCAGCGCCAGCAGATCGGCTGCGACGGTGACGAGCGCGCCGAGCTCGTGCGCCTGCTCGATGACCGGCTTCAGATCCCGTACGGCACCGGAGGCGCCGGGGTACTGCAGCAGCACCCCGTTGATCTCCCGCTCGGCGATCTCGGTCGGGATCCCCCCGCTCAGGTCCGCGACGACGACCTCGACCCCGGCCGGTTCGGCACGGGTCTCGATCACGGCGACGGTCTGCGGCAGCGCGTCCGCGTCGACGAGGAAGAGCCCCCTCTTGTTCTTCCCCATGCGCCGGGACAGCGCCATGGCCTCGGCGGCGGCCGTGCCCTCGTCGAGCAGCGAGGCCCCGGAGGTGGGCAGCCCGGTCAGTTCGGCGACGACGGTCTGGAAGTTGAGCAGCGCCTCCAGCCGCCCCTGGGAGATCTCGGGCTGGTACGGCGTGTAGGCGGTGTACCAGGCCGGGTTCTCCATGACGTTCCGCAGAATGACGGGCGGTGTGAAGGTCCCGTAGTACCCGAGGCCGATCATCGAGCCAAGCACCTGGTTGCGGTCCGCCAGCGAGCGCAGCTCCGCCAGGACCTCGGCCTCGGTGCGGGCGCCCGGCAGATCGAGTGCCTCGGTGTTCTTGATGACCTCGGGGACCGCGGCGGCCGTCAGCTCGTCGAGCGAGCCGTACCCCACATGCGCGAGCATCTTGGCCCGGGCCTCGACGTCCGGGCCGATGTGGCGCCGCTCGAACGGGATTCCCTGTTCGAGCTCGGAGAGCGGAATGCGATGGGCGGTCATTACGGAGGCCTCCTGGTCTGACACGACCTTCGAGGGGCACCACGGCACGGGTGCCCGGACGGCCTCCCCCTCTGTCATCTCAACCTGAGAGCTTCACCGGCCCTGGTCGGGCCGGCTTTCACCGTCGGTGAGAGCGGGAGCCGTGGCACCCGCTCTGCTTTCCAGAGTGACCTCGTCCGTGCGGTACGTGAGCCTGAGAGATTCCGGGGAGGATTTGCTCCTTCGGCGCCTCCGAATGGTGTCCGGAGGACTCTCCCGCACGGGGTCAACAGCCGCTGCCAGCGTATCAGCGCGGTCAACGCACGGGTCTTCGAGTGGCCGCCGCCCCCGATGTGCCGTTTCGTAGGGGTCAGAGATGATTCGCCGCCACTCTGCGACCACTTGGAGGGCCCGTGCAGACCGACATCGATCCACGCCACCTGATCGGCCGCAAGGCGTTCGACCGCAAGGGCAGCAAGATCGGCACCGTGGACGAGGTCTACCTCGACGACGCGACCGGCATCCCCGAGTGGGCCGCGATACGCATGGGCTTCTTCGGCCGAGACGCCTTCGTCCCCCTGGAGCCCAGCGAACTCGTCGAAGGCACCCTCCGCGTCCCCTTCGAACGCGCCCTGATCAAGGACGCCCCCGACTTCGGCGTCGGCCGCCACCTCTCCCCCGAACAGGAACTCCAGCTCTACCACCACTACGGCCTGGACACGGCCCCACCCCCACCCCTGGACCACGACTTCGGCAACGTGGCAGGCAAGGACGAATCCTGACCGCCCCCAGAGC
>NZ_JARGEE010000424.1:0-7312 GCF_033794485.1 Streptomyces sp. MB09-02B | reverse complement strand
TCTTCACCTTCATCGAGACCTTCTTTCAACCGCAAGCGGCTGCGGAGGCATCCAGTCTGGGGCTACCTCACGCCGCTGGAGATCCGGCAGCGACACGAACAGGACACGCCCTCGCGGCGTAAGCATCGAGTGTCCAGCATCACGGGGAAACTTCAGCTACGACCTCACCCCCTTCGCGGGACTCCTCAACGACGGACGTCCACACCGGATCGAGGTGTCCGTCGCCGGCGTGCCCGAGGGACAGAGCGGCTGGAGCGCCCCGGTCAACGTCCTCGTCTGGCAGGACGAGAAGAGCGAGCGCGTCACCGGCGCCCTGACCAAGGTGCGGGAGGGCGACTTCGTCAACTCGTCCACGTACACGCCGGGTGCGGAGCACCGCCTCGACACCGAGGGGAGCCATCGGCTGACCGTCGCCGGGTACGTCGACACCTCTCACGGCCGGGTCACGACCACCGTCCGCCGCAGCCTCGTCAACACCTCCACACACACCTGGTCGGACGGCGAGAACCCCGACGCGCTCGACGCGAGGTGGGGCGACGACGAGACAGTCACCGTGAGCGGAGGAGGAGGCCGGAACGTTCGGGGGCAGGATCGGACGACGCGTGTCCAGCGGTCGTACACGATGGACGGAACGACCACGCTCGGCGCGGGCGACCGGCTGCGGACCGTGCTCACGCTCGGCGACCGGGCGACCGTCACCGAGACGCACGGCGGGCGGCCCACGGCATGGTCCCGACTCGACGACACCTACACCGGTGACGCCACGTACACGGCGAACGTACCGCGCGACCAGCGGCACGCCGTCGGGACGACGAGCGAGCGCTACCGGACGTACGGGTCGGACGGCTGCTACGACCGCTCGCTGGTCTCCGTACAGGGAGTGCTGACGGAGGACCGTACGGGCTGTTGACGCCGTATGCGTCCGCCGTGACGCCTGTCCGATGATTTACCTCCGCGAAACACGGCGGTCTTCCCTGCGAGCAACGACTCCCCGATAGTGATCGACGCGGAAGCGCTTTTCCGCATGACAGAAAGCCCCTTCGGAGGAGTGCCCGTGCCGCAGTCCGTACCGTCCCTGCCGCGACGCGTCGCACGCATGCTGCGTACCTCACTGTTCGCGCAAGTCGGAGTCGCGCTTGTGCTCGGAATCGTCGTCGGAAGGTTGTGGCCGGACACGGCCACGACCTTCCAGCCGCTCGGCGACGGTTTCATCCGGCTCATCAAGACCGTCATCTCGCCGCTGGTCTTCTGCGTGGTCGTCGTCGGCATCGCCAAGGCCGGCAATCTGAAGGCCTTCGGGCGGATCGGGCTCAAGGCCCTGATCTGGTTCGAGATCGCCTCGACGGCCGCGCTGCTCATCGGTCTGGTCGCCGCCAACGTCTTCGGGCCCGGGTCGGGCATGAACGTCGACCCCTCGAAGCTCGACACCTCGGCGGTCGACGCGAAGACCGCCGGCGGTGAGTTGCCGACGACGAGCGAGTTCATCCTCAACGCGCTGCCGCAGAGCGCGATCGGCGCGTTCGCCGAGAACGCGCTGCTCCAAGTGCTGGTGCTCGCGTGCCTCACCGGCGCCGCGCTGCTGCACCTCGGTCACACCAAGGTGCCCAAGATCCTGCCCGCCATCGAGCAGGCCCAGGAGGTCATCTTCGCGATCGTCGGCTTCGTCATGAAGCTGGCTCCGCTCGCCGTGTTCGGCGCGATGGTCCACCTGGTCGGCGAGTACGGCCTCGGCGTGATGAAGACCTACGCCAAGCTGATCATCCTCTGCTACGCCGTCGCCGCCGCCTTCCTGGTGCTGCTGGGCGTCGCGCTGAAGCTGATGACCGGGCTGAGCCTGTGGAAGTTCGTCCGCTACACCCGGGCGGAGATGCTGCTCGCGCTCGGTACGGCCTCCAGCGAGTCCGTCATGCCCCGCATGATGCAGAAGCTGAGGCAGGCCGGAGCCCGTGACGACGCCGTGGGTCTGGTGCTGCCCACCGGGTACTCCTTCAACCTGGACGGCGCGTCCATCTACCTCTCCATCGGCACCCTGTTCATCGCGCAGGCCGTGGGAGTGGACCTCAGCCTCAGCCAGCAGGTCACCGTCGTCCTGGTCCTCATGCTGACCAGCAAGGGCATGGCGGGCATCCCCGGTTCGGCCTTCCTCGCGCTGTCGGCGACCGCGGCCTCGCTGGGCGCCATCCCCGCCGGTGCCGTCGCCCTCCTCCTGGGCGTCGACCGCATCATGGACTCGATGCGCGTCGCCACCAACCTGCTCGGCAACTGTGTCGCCGTCTTCGCGGTGTCGAAGTGGGAGGGTGCCCTGGACACCGATCGGGCGAAGAAGATGCTCGACGGTGAGATCGAGTTCGTGGAGGAAGAGGACGGGCCCGGAGAGACGCCCGCGGAGGCGGAGGGCGGGCCCGCTGAGACGCCCGCCGAGGCGGAGGTTCCCGCTCTTTCCAAGGCGGAGACCAAGGAGCCCGCGTCCGGGGTGAGTTGACCCGTCCTCCTGGACTCCCCTCCTGGATCCCCTCTCCTGCATCCTTCCTTCAACCGCTCCCCTGTGCGAAGGGCCCGGCGCAAACCTCTGCGCCGGGCCCTTCGCGTACACCTGCTTCGCGCTGACGCTCAGCAGCGCCGTTCCGCCGTCGGTGCCCCGTCGACCAGCGTGTCGAGCAAGCTTTCGAGCACGCCCCGCTGATCGTCCGAGAGCGGTGCCAGGATCTCCGCCGCCGCCGAGCGGCGCGCGTGGTGCAGTTCGCGCAGGACCTTCAGGCCCTCGTCCGTGACCTCTATCCGGATCACCCGCCGGTTGGTGGGATCGGGCGCCCGGCGCACCCGCCCGCTCTCCTCGAGTGCGTCGACCAGCGTCGTCACCGCCCGGGGCACGACCTCCAGCCGCTCCGCCAGGTCGGCCATCCGCGGCGGCGTGTCGTAGTGGGCGAGGGCGCGCAGCAGTCGCGACTGCGCCGGGGTGATCTCCAACCCGCTCTGCTGGAGATGGCGCTTCTGGATGCGGTGCACACGGCGGGTGAGCCGCAGCAACTGCTCGGCGAGCGGGCCGTCGCCGTCGGGATCGGTCATACCGGGAACAATATCAGGACGATGTTCATTGTGAGTATAGGTAACAATGAGCTAGGCTCCGCAAGTCTTGGTAGGTCCCGCACGTCCTCCGCGCGTCCGCATGTCCGCAAGTCCGTCAGTCGGCAAGTCCGTCAGTCGCCAAGTCCTCCGGAAGTCTCGTCGTCACATCGCACCGCACATCCGCCTCACCCACCCCCGTAGGAGCCCATGCATCCCGACCACCAACCCACCTGGGCACCGTCCGGCGACCCGCGCGAACAGCCCCGACAGGTGCGCCGCATCCTGAAGCTCTTCCGCCCCTATCGCGGTCGGCTCACGATCGTCGGACTCCTCGTCGGCGCCGCGTCGCTCGCGTCGGTCGCCACGCCCTTCCTCCTCAAGGAGATCCTCGACACCGCGATCCCCGAGGGCCGCACCGGGCTGCTGAGCCTGCTGGCCCTCGGCATGATCCTGAGCGCCGTTCTGACCAGCATCTTCGGAGTCCTGCAGACGCTGATCTCCACGACCGTCGGCCAGCGTGTCATGCACGATCTGCGCACCGCCGTCTACGGCCGACTGCAGCGGATGTCGCTCGCCTTCTTCACCCGCACCCGGACCGGCGAGGTCCAGTCCCGCATCGCCAACGACATCGGTGGCATGCAGGCGACCGTCACCTCCACGGCCACCTCCCTGGTGTCCAACACCACCAGCGTGGTCGCCACGGTCGTCGCGATGGTCGCCCTGGACTGGCGGCTCACCGTGGTCACCCTGCTCCTGCTGCCGCTCTTCGTGTGGATAAGCCGCCGGGTCGGGGACGAGCGCAAGAAGATCACCACCCAGCGGCAGAACCAGATGGCCGCCATGGCCGCGACGGTCACCGAGTCGCTCTCCGTCAGCGGCATCCTGCTCGGACGCACGATGGGCCGCGCCGACTCGCTCACCAAGTCCTTCGCCGAGGAGTCCGAGGGGCTCGTCGACCTGGAGGTCAGGGCCAACATGGCCGGGCGCTGGCGCATGGCCATCATCACCGTTGCCATGGCCGCCATGCCCGCGGTCATCTACTGGACCGCCGGCATCGCGCTCCAGCTCGGCGGCCCGTCCGTCTCCGTCGGCACCCTCGTCGCCTTCGTCTCGCTGCAGCAGAACCTGTTCCGGCCGACCGTGAGCCTGCTGTCCACGGGCGTCCAGATCCAGGCCTCGCTCGCCCTCTTCCAGCGCATCTTCGAGTACCTCGACCTGCCGATCGATATCACCGAGCCCGAGCACCCGGTCCACCTCGACCGGATCAAGGGTGAACTCCGCTTCGAGAACGTCGAGTTCCGCTACGACTCGGACGGCCCAGGCAGCCCCGGCGGCGAGGGGAAGTCGCGCCCGATCCTCGACGGCATCGACCTGACCGTTCCGGCCGGCGGCAGCCTCGCCGTCGTCGGGCCGACCGGTGCCGGCAAGTCCACGCTCGGCGCGCTGGTGCCGAGGCTGTACGACGTCACGGGCGGCCGAGTCACCCTCGACGGGATCGATGTGCGCGACCTGGACTTCGACACGCTGGCCCGGGGCATCGGCGTCGTCTCGCAGGAGACGTACCTCTTCCACGCCTCGGTCGCCGACAACCTGCGCTTCGCCAAGCCGGACGCCACCGACGAGGACCTGCACGCGGCCGCGCGGGCGGCCCAGATCCACGACCACATCGCGGCCCTGCCCGACGGCTACGACACCGTCGTCGGTGAGCGCGGCCACCGTTTCTCCGGCGGCGAGAAACAGCGTCTCGCCATCGCCCGCACCATCCTGCGCGATCCCCCGGTCCTCATCCTCGACGAGGCGACCAGCGCCCTCGACACCCGAACCGAGCACGCGGTGCAGGAGGCCATCGACGCGCTCTCCGCCAACCGCACCACCGTCACCATCGCGCACCGGCTCTCCACCGTCCGCGGCGCCGACCAGATCGTCGTGCTCGACTCCGGGCGTGCCGTCGAACGCGGTACGCACGAGGAACTGCTGGACAGCGGTGGGCGGTACGCGGCTCTGGTCCGGCGGGACGCGCGGCTGAAGCCCGGTCGGGAGGTGGCCAAGGTGCCGAAACTGGAGCCGACAAGATGAAGATATGCCGAGTTATGCCGGGTTTGAGGTGATATGCGGTGTATGCGGGTTACCGTGCCCGCATGCAGATGAACACTCCGCCACGGAGCACGATTCGACTGACGCGTCGGGGCCGGGCCGCCCTCATCGCGGCCGGGGCCGTCGTGGCGGCCACCGCCGTGGCGGTGCCGCTGCTGAGCGTGGGGGGCGGTGGTGGCGCGGCCGAGCGCCCGACGTCCCTGGTGATCCCGGAGGGCTGGCGCTCCGGCCAGGTCTACGAAGCCGTCGACAAGGCGCTCGCGCTGCCCGCCGGATCCACCAGGAAGTCCCTGTCCAAGGCCCAGCTGATGCTGCCCGACGACGCCGAGGGCAACCCGGAGGGTTATCTCTTCCCGGCGACGTATCCGCTGCGGGAGAAGTCGACCCCCGAGTCCCTGCTGGAGGTCATGGTCGAGACCGCGAACAAGAAGTTCAACGGCGGCCAGGTCACGGCCGGGGCCCAGCGCAACGCGATGAACGTCTATCAGGCGGTCACCATCGCGAGCATCATCCAGGCCGAGGCGGCCACCGAGGAGGACATGGGCCGGGTGGCCCGGGTGGTCTTCAACCGCCTGGAGCGCGGGATGCCGCTGCAGATGGACTCCACCATCAACTACGCGCTGAACCGCTCCACGCTGAACACCACCGTCGACGACACGAAGATCGACAGCCCCTACAACTCGTACCGGCGCATGGGCCTGCCGCCCACACCGATCGCCAACCCGGGACAGGCGGCGATGCGTGCCGCCGTCAACCCGACACCGGGCAACTGGCTGTACTTCGTCACGGTCAAGCCGGGCGACACCCGCTTCACGGCGAACTACCAGGAACATCTGCGCAATGTCGCCGAGTTCAACCAGAACCGCAGGAAGGCGTCACCGGGGGCCGGGACCGGGGCGGGGGCCGGATCGCCCTCCTCCTCTCCGTCCACCGGCTGAGCCGAACGGCCGGCTGAGCCGAGAAGCCGGCTGAGCCGGGCGGCCGGCCAAGCTGCCGACCGAGTCGGTGGGGACGTCAGGCGGCGGCCGGTTCGGCTGCCAGGAGCCGCCGGATGTCCCGTACCGCCGCACGCCCTGCACGGTTGGCGCCGATGGTGCTCGCCGACGGGCCGTACCCGACCAGGTGGACGCGGGGGTCGGCGACCGCTCGGGTGCCGTCGACGCGGATGCCGCCCCCGGGCTCGCGCAGCCGCAAGGGGGCCAGATGGTCGACGGCGGCGCGGAAACCGGTCGCCCAGAGGATGACGTCGGCGTCCGCACGGCGGCCGTCGTCCCACTCCGCGCCCTCGGGGGTGATCCGGTCGAACATGGGCAGTCGGTCCAGGACGCCGTCCGCGATGCCCTGCCGGATCGTGTCGTTGAGCGGCAGCCCCGTCACCGACACGACACTCCTCGGCGGCAGCCCCTGCCGCACCCGCTCCTCCACCAGGGCGACCGCCGCTCGTCCGGCGCCCTCGTCGAACGGTCCCTCGCGGAACACGGGCGGACGCCTCGTCACCCACGTCGTCGCGGCGGCGTACGGCGCGATCTCCAGCAGGTGCTGGGTCGCGGACGCGCCACCACCCACGACGATCACCCGGAGTCCCGCGAACTCCTCGGGTCCGGCGTACTGGGCGGTGTGCAACTGCCGCCCCCGGAAGGTCTCCTGCCCGGGGTAGCGCGGCCAGAACGGCCGGTCCCAGGTCCCCGTCGCGTTGATCAGCGCCCGCGTGGACCACGAACCGTCCGACGTCTCGACGGCCAACCGCCCGCCCTCGCCCTCCCGCACGGCGCGGACGTCCACGGGACGCCGTACCCGAAGGTCGAAGGCGCGCTCGTAGCTGTGGAAGTACTCCCCGACGACCTCGGACGACGGTCGCGCCGGATCGGCTCCCGCCAGCTCCATGCCCGGAAGCGCGTGCATCCCGTGCACCTTGCCGTACGTCAGCGACGGCCAGCGGAACTGCCAGGCGCCGCCCGGCGCGGGGGAGTGGTCCAGCACCACGAAGTCACGCTCCGGCTCGAAACCGGTGCGGCGCAGGTGATAGGCGCCTGCCAGACCTCCTTGGCCTGCGCCTATGACGACCACCTCGACCTCTCGCGTGTCGTTCATGCTTCTACCAACGGGGAGGGGGCGCGGGATCTTCCCGGGGCATGGCCGCCGTGGTGGAGGG
>NZ_JARGEE010000423.1:0-7312 GCF_033794485.1 Streptomyces sp. MB09-02B | reverse complement strand
ATTTTTTTGCCTTTCTCGTGGGCTCGGGAATGTTTATAAGAGACAGTCCCGCGACTACGCGATCGTCCACTACAAGCGCGCCGACGGCGACTACACCGACTGGCGGCTCTACGCCTGGGGCGACATCGCCGAGGGCGAGGGGACGACCTGGCCGGACGGCCATGACTTCATCGGGCGGGACGCGTACGGCGCCTTCGCCTACGTCAAGCTCAAGCCCGGTGCCTCGAACGTCAGTTACCTCGTCATCGACAAGGACGGCACCAAGGACGTCTCCGCCGACCGTTCGATCGATGTCACGAAGACGGGCGAGATCTGGGTCGAGCAGGGCAAGGAGGCCGTGCTGACGGAGAAGCCCGACCTCCCGGCCCCGGACCCGTCCAAGGCCGTCCTCCACTACCACCGCGCCGACGGGAACTACGACGGCTGGGGCCTGCACGTCTGGTCCGGCGCCGCGAACCCCACGGACTGGGCCAAGCCCCTGGAGCCGGCACGGACCGACGCCTACGGCGCCGTCTTCGAGGTACCCCTCACCGACGGGGCCACCAGCCTCAGTTACATCCTCCACAAGGGCGACGAGAAGGACCTCCCCACCGACCAGGCCCTCGACCTCAAGAGCAACGGGCACGAGGTGTGGCTGCTGAACGGGCAGGAGAAGTACCTGCTCCCGCAGCCGGCCGGTTCCGCCGCCGCCCTCGACCTCACCACCTCCAAGGCGGTCTGGATCGACCGGAACACCGTCGTCTGGAACGGGAACGACACCGCCGCCTCCACCCAGCTGCTGTACTCGCGCACCGGCTCCATCACGGCGAAGGACGGCGCGCTGACCAGCACCGACGAGCGGTGGCTGCGGCTGACCAGGTCGGCCCTCACCGACGCCCAGAAGGCGAGGTTCCCGCACCTGAAGTCGTCCACCGCGTGGACCGTCGACCCCCGCGACCGCGACCGGGTTCGTGAGGCCCTGCGCGGCCAGCTCGTCGCCTCCCAGCGCGCGGCGAACGGCGCCGTGCTCGCGGCGACCGGGGTCCAGATCGCAGGTGTGCTCGACGACCTCTATGACGGGTCGGCCGCCGACCTCGGACCGACGTTCAGCAAGGGCCGCCCGACGCTCGCAGTCTGGGCGCCCACGGCCCAGTCGGTGAAGCTCGACCTCGACGGGCAGACCCTCCCCATGAAGCGGGACGACGCCACCGGCGTCTGGTCCGTCACCGGTGAGAAGTCCTGGAAGAACAAGCCCTACCGGTACGTGGTGAAGGTCTGGGCGCCCAGCGTCCGCGAGGTCGTCACCAACAGGGTCACCGACCCGTACTCCGTCGCCCTGACCGCCGACTCCGAGCGCAGCCTCGTCGTCGATCTGGCGGACAAGGCCCTGGCGCCGAAGGGCTGGTCCTCGTACACCAAGCCGAAGGCGGTACCGCTGAAGGACGCGCAGATCCAGGAACTGCACGTCCGGGACTTCTCCATCGGTGACCGCACGGTGCCGGCGAAGGACAAGGGCACCTACCTCGCCTTCACCGACAAGGGCAGCGACGGCTCGAAGCACCTGCGGGACCTGGCGAAGGCCGGGACGTCGTACGTCCACCTGCTGCCCGTCGCCGACATCGCCACCATCCCCGAGAAGAAGGCCGACCAGGCGACCGTCGACTGCGACCTCGGCTCCTACGCCGCCGACTCCGAGCAGCAGCAGGAGTGCGTGGCGAAGGCCGCGGCGAAGGACGCGTTCAACTGGGGCTACGACCCGTACCACTACACCGTCCCGGAGGGTTCGTACGCCACCGATCCGGACGGGACGGGGCGCACGGTCGAGTTCCGGAAGATGGTGAAGGCGCTCAACGACGACGGCCTCGGGGTCGTGCTGGACGTGGTCTACAACCACACGCCGGCCAGCGGCCAGGCCGACAAGAGCGTCCTCGACAAGGTGGTCCCCGGCTACTACCACCGGCTCCTCGCCGACGGTTCGGTCGCCACCTCCACCTGCTGCGCCAACACCGCGCCCGAGAACACCATGATGGGCAAGCTGGTCGTCGACTCCATGGTCACCTGGGCCAGGCAGTACAAGGTCGACGGGTTCCGCTTCGACCTGATGGGCCACCACCCGAAGGCCAACATCCTCGCCGTCCGCAAGGCCCTCGACGCGCTCACGCTGGAGAAGGACGGCGTCGACGGGAAGCGGATCATCCTCTACGGGGAGGGATGGAACTTCGGCGAGGTCGCCGACGACGCCCGTTTCGTCCAGGCCACCCAGAAGAACATGGCCGGGACGGGCATCGCGACCTTCTCCGACCGGGCCCGTGACGCCGTGCGCGGCGGCGGCCCCTTCGACGAGGACCCGGGTGTCCAGGGCTTCGCGTCCGGTCTGCACACCGAGCCCAACTCCTCGGAGGACAACGGCACTCCGGCCGAGCAGAAGGCCCGGCTGCTGCACTACCAGGACCTCATCAAGGTCGGCCTGAGCGGCAACCTCGCGAACTACCGGTTCACCGACACCGACGGCAAGGAGGTCAAGGGCTCCGACGTCGACTACAACGGGGCCCCCGCCGGATACGCGGACGCCCCCGGCGACGCCCTCGCCTACGTCGACGCGCACGACAACGAATCGCTGTTCGACGCCCTCGCCTTCAAGCTGCCGGCCTCGACGAACGCGGCCGACCGGGCCCGTATGCAGGTCCTCGCGATGGCGACGGCCGTCCTCTCGCAGGGCCCGGCGCTCTCCCAGGCGGGCACCGACCTGCTGCGGTCCAAGTCCCTCGACCGCAACTCCTACGACAGCGGCGACTGGTTCAACGCGATCCACTGGGACTGCCGGGACGGCAACGGCTTCGGCCGCGGCCTGCCCCTCGCGGCCGACAACCGGTCCAAGTGGTCTTACGCCAAGCCCCTGTTGACCTCGGTGAAGGTCGGCTGCGAGCAGATCGAGGGCGCCTCGGCCGCGTACCGGGACCTGCTGCGGATCCGTACGACGGAGGACGTCTTCTCCCTCGACACGGCCGGACAGGTCCAGTCGAAGCTGTCGTTCCCGCTGTCGGGGAAGGACGAGACCCCGGGCGTGATCACCATGGAACTCGGTGACCTCGTCGTCGTCTTCAACGCCACCCCCGAGGAGCGGAAGCAGACCGTGGACGACCTGGCCGGAACGGTATACGCCCTGCACCGCGCGCAGGCGTCGGGCGCGGACCCTATCGTCCGCGGGGCGTCGTACGAAGCGGAATCGGGGACCTTCGTCGTTCCGGGGCGGACCGTCGCGGTATTCGCCCGGTCCGACCGGTAGGGCGCTAGCTTGGGTGGTGCGGGCGGAGAGGGGGATCCGGCCCGCACCATCCGTGCGCCGGCGACGACGAGAGCCTCATGAGCCTGATGGCCGACGAAGCAAGCACCACGGTCCTGGTGGTCGACGACGCGGCCGCCAGCCGGTACGCGATGGGCGCGGTGCTGCGCAGGGCCGGGCACAGCGTCGTCCCCGTCGCCAGCGCCGGTGAGGCCCTCGCCGAACTCGACGTGCGCCTCCGCTCGGGACTTCTGCCGGACGTGGCGCTCGTCGACGTCGGCCTCCCCGACATGAGCGGGTTCGAACTCTGCCGTCGGCTGAAGGCGCAGCCCCCGACGGCCGCCCTGCCCGTCGTCCACTTCTCCGCCGCCTCCGTCGCCCCCGGCGACCGCTGCCGGGGCCTCGACGCGGGCGGCGAGGCCTATCTGACGGTCCCCGCCGAACCGGAGGAGATCCAGGCGGTCGTCCGTGCGGCCGTCCGCGGCGCCCGGATGCGCAACGGCGCCGAGGCCCTCGTACGACGGCTCACGCTGCTCTCCGAGACCATCGTGGACGTCCAGGCCGCCCGCACCCTCGCGGAGTTGGCCGCGGCCGCCGCCGAGGGAGCCGCCCGGCTCACCCGGTCGCCCGCCGCCGTGTTCGTGCTCGGCGAGGACGGCCACCTCTACAGCGGCACCTCCCGCGCCAGGGCCCGCACCACCCTCCCCGACGCCGGCGCGCACGACGCCGTGGCCCGCCTCATCCGCAGCGTCACCGAGGGCGACCCAGGCCCGCACGACACCGTCGTCCCCGCCCCCCTGTGGCCCGCCGGCTTCTTCCGGCCCGGCGTCACCGAGGACGCCCGGCTCGTCCTCGCCCGCACCGAGAGCGGTACGCCCGTCTGCGTCGCCACACCCGTGCACGCCACCCGGGGCACGGCGTCCGACGCCACGGGACTGGTCGCCCGCCTCGCCCAGGCCACAGCGCTGGCCGCGCAACCCCTGCTCATGTACCAGGTCGAGCGCCATGTCGCGCTCACCCTCCAGCACAGCTTCCTGCCCAAGCGGGTGCCCGAGTTCCCCGGCCTCGAAGTCGTCGTACGGTATGTGCCCGCGTCCCGGCAGACCGAGATCGGCGGTGACTTCTACGCGGCCCTGTCCACCCCCGGCGGCGTCCTCACCGCCGTCGGCGACGTCGTCGGGCACTCCCTGGAGGCGGCCACCGTGATGGTGGAGATCCGGCACGCCCTGCGCGCCTACTGCGTGGAGCAGTCCGACCCGGCGGCGCTCGCCCACCGGCTCGACCGGATGCTCCAGCACTACCACCCCGACGTCACCGCCACCGTCTGTCTGGCCCTCGTCGAACCGGACAGCGGGCGGGTGCGGGTCGCCAACGCGGGCCACATCCCGCCGTTGATCGTCCGCGACTCCGGCGAGGCCGAGTACGTGAAGGCCGCAGGTCCGCTCCTCGGGCTCGGCCTCGAACGGCCCGAGCCCACGGAGACGGTGCTGTGGCCGACGGACCGGCTGCTCATGGTCACGGACGGGCTCGTCGAGACCCGGGGCATCGATCTGTCGCTCTCCCTGGAGCAGTTGCGGGCCGCCGCGGCGGACGCGCCGGCCGGGACGGTCGCGCTGTGCGACACCCTGCTGCACTGCTTCGGCCGGGACCGGGAGGACGACATCGCGATGCTCGCGTTGCGGCTGCGGTTAGGGTGACCTCATGCCGCAGATCACTGTTGACTACTCCGCCGTCCTCTCCGACGGCTTCGACCGGCCCGCGTTCGCCAAGGCCCTGCACGAGGAGGTCGTGCGGACCGCCGCCGCGAAGCCGGAGGCCTGCAAGACGCAGTTCCGGGCCACCGAGGACACGGTCGTCGGGCCGGACACCGACGGCCACGCGATCGTGCACGTCACGCTGGGGCTGCTCGCGGGCCGCACCGACGAGACCAAGGTGACGCTGACGGAGAACGTGCTGGAACTGCTGCGGGAGCACGTGAAGGTGGGGGAGGGGCTGGCGTTCCACGCGTCGGCGGAGGTACGGGACCTGGATCCGTCGTACCGGAAGTTCGAGGTCTAGGCGAGGATCAGCCGCGGGCCAGAGCCACCAGGCGTCCCGCCAGTTCGCTGAACGGGCCGTCCGTCGGCTCGTCGGCGAGCATGCCGCGCAGCAGGGCCGCCATCTCCGCGTCCTGCGCCGCGCTCACGGCCGCCAGGGCCGCGAAGTCGTGGACGAGCTGGATCTCCAGTTCCTGTCTCGGGATGCGGCGGCCGTCCAGCCAGATGAGGGCCGTGGACTCGGCGAGCGAGATCCAGGAGCGGATGACGAGTTCGAGGCGGGCCGGCGGGGTGTCGACGTCCAGGTGCGAAAGGATCTGGACATAGGCGGCCTGCCGTACGCCGTCGACGAGAGCGTTGGTACGGGACGAGCCGACGGCCGGGCCGCCCCGCATCAGGGCCGAGAACCCGGGGCCGTGTTCGTCGACGAAGTCGAAGTACCGGTGGGTGACCCGCAGCAGCCGGGCGCCCAGCGGACCCTCCCGGGGTTCCACGAAACGGTTCGCCAGATCGTCGGAGGCACGCTTCAACGCGGCCTCGTACAGGCTGAGTTTGCCGGGGAAGTAGTGGTAGACGAGAGGGCGCGAGATGCCCGCCGCCGACGCTATCTCGTCGATGGAGACCTCGTCGGGCGAGCGTCGGCTGAACAGGTCGAGGGCGACCCCGATCAACTGTTGCCGCCGCTCCTCCACACCCATCCTGCGGCGCGCACCGGTTCGCATACGAACACCTTACCGATTCATTCCAGCCGGACATCGGCTGGATAGCGTATAGGTGTTCGAGTCTCACGGTCACCGGTCTGTCGCCGACCGGCTCGCGGTCACCGGCCGGGCTGAAGCCCGCTGATCTCCCGGCCGTTCGCCAGCGTCCCCTTCAACTCCGCCTGCGCGCCCTCCTCGACCGGCACGGCGAGCAGATTGCCCTGCGCCGACCCGCTCGCCCCGCCGCTCAGTGCGACGGAGACCGTGTCCCTGCTGCCGGCGGCCAGCAGATAGGAGACGCCGGCCGCGGACTTCCAGGGGGCGGCGGCAAGGACATGGGGGTCGGCCGGCCCGCAGGCGGGGACCTCGTCGGCGGCGGCCGTGACGTACGCGCCGGCCGGGGTGTCGAACTGGGTCATCGCCCGGGTGCCCGCGCCCCGCCAGGTCTCGGTGCGGGTACACACCCAGTCGGCCGTGCCGCTGCCGTCGGGCAGCGGCTGACGGGCGAACCGCCAGGCGTTCACGGTCCGCACACCCTGCGACCGTACGGCGGCGAGGGAGCAGGCGAAGGGTGCCCAGACCGCGGGGGCGGCGGAAGCGTCACGGGCGGGCGCGGCCGACGGGCGGCCCACGGTGAGATGCGCGGGAACCACCTCGGCCAGATCGCTCAGCAGCCGTGTACCGCCCTTGGCGTCGGTCAGCTGCAGCACGTCCCACGACGCGCACTTCCCGGTACGCACCGCCGGGCTCGCGAACGGAGCCGTCGTCCCGTCCTCCGCCACCGCGAGCCCGCGCACCTCGCCGTCGGCCTTCGCCAGATCCCGTACGGCAGCCCCGCGCACCCAAGGGGCCAGCAGATAGCGGACGTTGCCGTCCGCCCGGCCCAGCACCAGGGCGCTCGCACCGGCGCCGGTCGCCCCGTCCACCCGGGTCAGGTCCAGGGCCGCCATGCCCGGGTCGTCGAGGGGCTCGGCGTACCGGGCGATCCGCAGGCCGTCGTGGAGCAGGACGATCCGGAGGTTGCCGACCTCGCCCGCGTAGAGCAGTTGCGGCGGGCCGGGCGGGGGACCGGCCTGGGTGCCGAGGGTGACCGCGACCTGCACGGACTCACCGGGGCGGGCCCAGACCGCGAGGGCCCGCCGCAACAGGGCCTTGTCCTTGACGAGATCGCCGCGCGCGGGCCAGGTGGTGAAGTCGGTCCGCCCCGTCGTCTGCCACGCCGTGTCCGTCGCCGTCGTCAACCGCCCCGGATCCAGGGCCGCCTGGGCCGCCGGGTTGCGCGCATACGGGGGCGCCGCCGCCCCGTCCGGGCC
>NZ_JARGEE010000422.1:0-7339 GCF_033794485.1 Streptomyces sp. MB09-02B | reverse complement strand
CGTCTGCGCCGGCCGGGGGGCGGCGGGCGGCCGTGCCTGGACCTGGGCCTGTACGGGGGCCTGTTGCTCCTCGTCGCCGAGCAGGCCCTGCGGGAGCACCAGGATCGCCTGCACACCGCCGTAGATGTTGCCCTGCAGCTGGACCGCGATGCCGTGCCGGCGGGCCAGCGAGGAGACGACGAACAGACCGATCCGGCCGTCGGCGAGCAGTTTGGCGACGTCGATGCGGGCCGGGTCGGCGAGCAGCGTGTTGATCCGGTCCTGGTCCTCCTGGGGTATGCCCAGGCCGCGGTCCTCCACCTCGATGGCGATGCCGGCGGTCACCCGGCGCGAGCGCAGGAGGATCTGGGTGTCGGGGTGGGAGAACATCGTGGCGTTCTCGACCAGCTCGGCCAGCAGGTGGATGACGTCGGCGACCGCGTGGCCGCGCAGCGTGCCCTCGATGGGCGGCACCAGTTTGACGCGGGAGTACTGCTCGACCTCGGCGATCGAGGACCGCAGCACCTCGGTCAGCGTCACCGGGTTCGTCCACTGGCGGCGGGAGACCGCCCCGCCGAGCACCGCGAGGTTCTCGGCGTGCCGGCGTATTCGGGTGGCCAGGTGGTCGATGCCGAAGATCCGGCGGAGCAGGTCCGGGTCCTCGACCTGGTTCTCCAGGTCGTCCAGTTCACGGATGGTGCGGTGGACGAGCGACTGGAGCCGACGGGCCAGGTTGACGAAGACCTCGACCTTGTCGCTGTTGTCGTCGGAGGCCGCCTGGAAGTAGCTCGCCGCCCAGACGAGGGCCTCCCGGGCCCGGTGCTGGGCCTCCGTGACGTCGTACTCCAGCTTCTGGTACGGGTCCTCGCCGCGCGGGGCCTGGTAGGTGAAGCCGCGTGAGAGCAGTTGTTCGCCGCGCTTGAGGCGGGTCACGTCCTCTTCGAGCGCCCAGTTGCCGCTGGTGACGGCCTGGCGCAGTGAATCGGCGCGCCGCGCGTCGGACCTCGCCCGCTTCCTGGCCGACAGCACGGCTCCGGCGAGACAGCCGCAGCCCAGGACCGCACCGCCCGCCAGCACCCCCCAGGTGGCGGCGTCGGCCGTGCCCTCCTGGAGGCGAAGGACCGTGCCGGTGACGGCGGTGGATATTCCGGCCATGAACGCGGCCGGAAGAACGGCGAGCCGCGTCAGTCGGGACTGCGCTGCGGAGGAGTTCGCGGAATCCGACACCCCGGGCTTTCCGTGCCGGTGACGCGCCGGGGGCGTCGTCGTGTCCGGCCGACCGCGATCCGGGGTCGTCGCGAAGGGTGGGGGTTCAGGCATCGGAGTCCTCTCGATCAGCCAGTACGCGACAGAGTAGCGAAGAACGTCAACTATCTGACCAGCGGTCCTAGACGCTCAGGGGAGGTCTGTCACCTGAGATGCCGTCAGCGCGGCAAGGGTCTGCGACGCCTTTCTACCCTCTCCGCGCGAGGCGGCGCCGCAGCAGTTCTTCACACCTCGCCCATGGCGCCGCGCCATCTGTGAAAGAGGGGCCGCCGGGAGGGGGGTCACCTGCGGATTCGGCCGTTCCGGGCGCCGTCCCCGGCTCTGGGGCGCGCATGATTCACGCCAGTGCGCGCCGTGGTGCCTCGTGTCAACGCCCGTCCTGGCGAGCGCAGTCGGGTGCGAAAGGGGCGAGGTCGCACACGGTGGACACGACGCATTCCAGGAACATTCACACCACGAGGGCCGGAAAGCGGCCGGTCTCGACCGTCGGCCATGCTTTGACTAAGCTTTAGACTTCAACGGAACGATAGGGCAGGTAGGTGTGAGAACCTACTGGGCGGATGGCCCCGTTGTGCCGATCGGACTCGAACTCCGTGGTCTGTCCAGGGAGTTGCGTCAACGTATGCTCTGCCGCATCTCCCGGGGACTGACGCCGTAGCGTCGCCGGAAGGCCGTGCTCAGTGCGCTCGCGGAGGAGAAACCCGCGGAGTAGGCGAGATCCGTGATCGTCAGGTGCTCGCACTCCGTGCACAGTAAGCGGTCCCGGACCAGCCGCAGCCGCTCCTCCCGGATCAGTTCCCGGGGTGTGGTGCCCGCTTGCTGCAGGGCCAGTTGGACCTGGCGCAGCGACCAGCCGAGGGCGCGCGCCACCGTCGTACCCGTGAGGTTCGGATCGGCCGCGTGGTCGCGCACATAACGACGGACCATCGCCTCCACCTCGCCCAGTTGGCCCGGTGCGTCGGGGCGGTCGTCGCCGGCGGCCAGCATGCACACCAGCTCCACCACCCGGTCGGAGACGGCGTTGAACTCCGGGTCGGTGAGGTGCTCGCGCTCCTCGTGCAGCCCGGTCAGCATCGAGCCGACGATACGGCCGAGACCGGTCGCCAGGTTCAGTCCGCTGGCCACCGGTGACCGGTTGTTGAGCCGGCCGTCCACCTCACGGGCCGGGATGGTGAAGATGAACGCGTCGATGGCGTCGCTCTGCAGGCACTGGAACGGTGACGCGAAGGTGACCAGTGCCGCCGTGCCCGGGGTCAGCCGCGCCTCCTCGCCGTCCTGCTGCAGCACGATCTCGCCGTTCATCGGCAGCAGCAGCCGGTAGTCCTCGTCCGGATCCTGACGCACCTGCCGCATCGTGCGGGTGTACTCGATCTCGTCGGACCGGTACTTCACCAACTGGTACGTGTCGGTGCGCTGGCGGACGGTCTCGCCGCGGAAGTTCTCCGACCGCGCGTATCTGAACCCCATCCGTGACTGGTACGAGCCGATCTGCTCGGTCCAGA
Source organism: Streptomyces sp. MB09-02B (assembly GCF_033794485.1). Taxonomy (NCBI): domain Bacteria; kingdom Bacillati; phylum Actinomycetota; class Actinomycetes; order Kitasatosporales; family Streptomycetaceae; genus Streptomyces; species Streptomyces sp. MB09-02B. The sequence goes on along the minus strand of NZ_JARGEE010000422.1, from coordinate 4,592 downwards.
AGTCGGCACGCTCGCGCGGGGCCAGCTCCTCGGTGGTCAGCGCCTCGACGCTGTAACTTCCCGCGGGCAACGCTCTCCCTCTCTGTGCCGGGCCCCCGACGTCCTTGTTGTCCCTTACGGTCCCCCATACGGAAATCTTCAACTTCTGCTTGATCAAAGATGGTTACCGTCCGGTCGGACTCGGAGGGCACCTTAGCGTGGCAAGCGGTTGCCGTTCCGCCCGGCCCAGTTGGCCGAATATGCCGTCGGAAACCTCATCACTCGCGCCGCGCCCCTTGCGCCACTCCTGCGCCTTGTGACAACTTCCCTGCGCGTCACGGAAAGTACCCGCGCGGTCGCGCCGCTAGCGTCGTGCGCTCCGTCAACTCCCGCCGGCGTCCCGGGACCCCCCGACGCCTGGGGACTTGAGGACGTTAGGACTCGTACTTCATGACCGAACCGATATCGCAGGCGGTGACCTGGGCCCTCGCGGCGGCCCTGCTCGCCACCGCCGTGCTCCTGCTGCGCCAGCACGGGATCACCGGACGGCAGCGCAGGAGGAACGCCGCCCTGGCCGACGACGTGCGGGTCCGGGAAGAGGAGCTGCGCCATCTGGTCACGGTCCGCCTGCCGGCCCTCGCCGACCACCCCGGCCAGACCGCCGCCCCCGACGTCGGACCGCTCGACGGCCGCCTCGCCGGTACGGAGTTCGGCAAGGGCCTCGACGAGGTGCTCGCCCGCTTCTCCGGTGCCGTCGAACACGCCCAGCAACGCGCCGACCAGTCCGCCAAGGCCGCTCTCAAGGCGTCCATGCGCTCGATCCAGGCCCTCGCCAACGAGCAGCAGATGTCCATCTCCGAGATGCAGGAGCGGCACGACGACCCCGACGTGCTGCGCGACCTCCTCGAAGTCGACCACACCAACGCCCAGTTCGGCCGCCGCGCCCAGGCCATCGCCGTACTCTGCGGCTCCTGGCCCGGCCGGCAGCGGGCCACCTCCCCGCTCGTCGAGGTCGTCCGGGGCGCCACCTCGCGCATCCGCGACTACCGGCGGGTCCGCGTCCACGGCCAGGTCGACCTCGCGGTGGAGAGCCGGGCCGTGGAACCGGTCGTCCTCGCGATCGCCGAGCTCCTCGACAACGCCGCCCGGCACTCCCAGCCCAACACCACCGTCGAGGTCGACGTCCAGGCCGTGCACAACGGCGCGTGCGTGATCATCGACGACGCCGGTGTCGGCATGGACGCCCACGCCGTGCGGCGCGCCACCCGGCTGCTCGCCGGGGACGACGAGGTGGACGTCACCCGCCTCGACGACCCGCCCCAGTTCGGCTTCGCCGTCATCGGGATGCTCGCCCGGCGCTACGGATTCACCGTCTCCGTGGACACACGCTCACCGTACGGCGGTGTCCGCGCCGTCGCGTTCCTGCCCACCGCGCTCCTGACCCACCTGGAGCCCGCCGCTCCCGCGCCGCGGAGCGACCGCACGCCCGTGACCGGGACCGCCCCCGGCGCCCGCGAGGCGACCGTCGAGACCGCTCCGGCCGACACCACCGAGGGCGGACTGCCCAAGCGCCGCCGGCGCACCCCCAGGCGGACCGCCCCCGAACCGGAGCCCGCGGTACAGGCGGAGGAACCCCCCGGCCGATCGCCCGAGGAGAACGCCCGCCTCATGGGCGCCTTCGCCCGCGGCACCCGCTTCGGCAGGGCGGCGGGACGCATCCTCGACGAGGAGGAGTACGTCCCCGACCCCGACCGCGACCGCGACCGCGACGGTGACCGTGACCGCAGCCTCGGCCGTGGCCTCGCCCCCGACCGCGATCCCGGCGCGGACACCACCGCCGACCCCGCGTCGCCCACCCCGCACGAGAACGAAGGGACCCCCCACGCATGATCGAGCCCACGAACAACGAGCTGGGCTGGATGCTCGACGACGTGCTGAAGGTCCCCGAGGCGCGGCACGCCATCCTGCTCTCCGCCGACGGCATGCTCCGCGCCCACTCCGCCGACATCGACCGCGACGACGCCGAGCGCCTCGCCGCCGGACTCTCGGGGCTGCAGTCCATCAGCCGCAGCACCTCGGAGTTCTGCGGCCCCGCCGACCGCCCCTGGCGCCAGACCCTGATCGAGTTCGGACACGGCTTCGTCTTCCTCGTCGCGGCCGGCGAGGGCGCCTATCTCGCGGTCTCCACCGGCGACGAGGTCGACATGGAGGCGGTGACGTACCGCATGCACAAGCTCGTCGACCGCCTCGGCAAGGAACTGACCAGCCCGGCACGGCTGGACACGGGCAGCAGGGCATGACCCCCCGCCGGCCCCGGGGACGGCTGGTGCGGTCGTACGTCGTCACCGACGGCCGCGCCCACCCGACCCGCAACACCCTGGACCTGGTCACGCTGCTCGTCGCCGCGACGGATCTGCCGCTGACCGGCCTCAGCCCGGAGAAGCGCAGGGTGATGGACCTGTGCCGGCCCGGCTCGCTCTCCCTGGCCGAGGTGGCGAGCCACCTGGAACTGCCGGTCAGCGTGACCACGGTGCTGGTCGCCGACCTCATGGACAGCGGGCACATCGTCACCCGCGCCCCGTCCCCCACGCTCGAACAGAGCCGCGCGGGGGCAGCCCTCTCGGCCGCCCGGCCGTCCGACGCGAAAATCCTCCAGGAGGTCCTCGATGGGCTCCGCGCCCGCCTCTGACGACGTCTATCTGCGGCCCACGGTGAGGACGGCGGCCAAGCTGCTGGTCGTCGGTCACTTCGCGGTCGGCAAGACCACGTTCGTCGGCACGCTCTCCGAGATCCGGCCGCTGCGCACCGAGGAGGTCCTGACCGAGGCCGGCGCGCTCGTCGACGACCTCGCCGGCACCCGCGACAAGACCACGACCACGGTCGCCATGGACTTCGGCCGGCTCACCCTCGACGACTCCCTGGTGCTGTACCTGTTCGGCACCCCCGGGCAGCAGCGCTTCACCAGGCTCTGGCAGGACATGACCCGTGGCGCCCTCGGCGCGCTGGTCCTCGCCGACACCCGCCGGCTGTCCCACTCCTTCGACGTGATGGGCCTCCTCGAGGAGCTCGATCTGCCGTACGCCGTCGCCGTCAACGACTTCGACGGCGCCCCCGCGCACGAGCTGGACGAGGTGCGCGAGGCCCTCGACCTGCTGGACGAGACCCCGCTGGTGCGCTGCGACGCCCGCGACCCGGACTCCTCCACCCGGGCACTGATCGCCCTCGTCGAGTACCTCCTGGACCGCAAGACCGAACTGGAGCCCGCGTGACCCCCGCATCGCCGTCCGGTCCGAACGATCCGTCCGGTCCGGCTTCTCCGTCCGGTCCGATCGATCCGTCGGGTCCGTCGGGTCCGTCGCCGGGCTGCCCGGCCCATCGGCCCATGTACGGACCGGAGTTCGCCGCCGACCCGGCCGCGTTCTACCGGCGGGCGCGCGCGACCGGCCCGACCGCTCCCGTCGAGCTGGCCCCCGGCGTACGGGCCACGCTCGTGACCTCCTACGACGCCGCCCTGCACGTGCTGCGCAGCACGGAGACCTTCTCCAAGGATCCGCGCCGCTGGAACGACCTCGCGGACGGCACCGTCCCCCCGGACAGCCCCGTCGTCCCGATGATGATGTACCGGCCCAACGCCCTGTTCTCCGACGGGGAGGAGCACCGGCGGCTGCGCGGCGCCATCACCGACAGCCTCGCCCGGGTCGAGCCCCACACCCTCCGCGGCTATGTCGAACGCAGCGCCGACACCCTCATCGACCGTTTCGCGCCCACCGGCAAGGCGGACCTCCTCGGCGAGTACGCCCAGGTGCTGCCCCTGCTCGTCTTCAACCACCTGTTCGGCTGTCCGGCCGAGCTGGGGCTGAAGCTGGTCGAGGGCATGTCCGGCATCTTCGACGGGGTGGACGCCGAACGCGCCAACGAACTGCTCACCACCACGCTCATCGAACTGGTCACGCTCAAGCGGAGGCAGCCCGGGCCCGACGTGACGTCGTGGCTCACCCTGCACCCGGCGCGGCTCACCGACGAGGAGATGATCCACACCCTCGTGGTCCTCATGGGCGCGGGCACCGAACCGCAGCAGAACCTCATCGCCAACGCACTGCGGCTGCTGCTCTCCGACGACCGGTTCGCCGGTGATCTCTCCGGCGGCAGCCTCCCCGTCGAGGACGCCCTCGACGAGGTGCTGTGGAGCGACCCGCCGATGGCCAACTATGCCGTGCACTACCCGAAGCGGGACGTGGTGTACGAGGGCGCGCTGCTGAGGGCCGGCGATCCGCTCGTCGTCTCGCTGGCCGCCGCCAACACCGACCCGGCCCTGACGAACGACCAGCGCACGGGCAACCGGGCCCACCTGGCGTGGAGCGCGGGCCCGCACAACTGCCCGGCGCAGAGCGAGGCCCGGCTGATCGCGTCGGTGGCGGTGGAGAAACTCCTCGACCGACTGCCGGACGTCGACCTCGAGGTCCCCGTGGAGGCGTTGGAATGGCGCCCGGGCCCCTTCCACCGGGCCCTGGCCGCCCTGCCGGTGACCTTCCCGCCGACGGCGGCGGTGGTCACGCGACCCCACACCCCGAGGCCCGCCCGGAGCCGCCCACGGAGCCCGTACGAGGCCACCC
>NZ_JARGEE010000421.1:0-7342 GCF_033794485.1 Streptomyces sp. MB09-02B | reverse complement strand
GGACCCAGGGGACGCAGGGGATGCAGGGGACGCAGGGGATGCAGGGGCCGTAGGGCGTGAAGGTGGTTGAAGGCCTTGAAGGTCGGCTGACCGGCTCGCGGAAGGCCCCGCGCCCCGGGCGGCGCCCCGTCGGAACGTCCTTGACTACGGATTAGGCTGGCCGGATGCAGGACGAGTACCGCACCGTCGCCCGCGCCGGAGTGCACGAGACCGAGGTCAACCGCTCCCGTTTCCTGTGCGCGCTCGCCCCGGCGGCCACCGAGCAGGAGGCGCAGGACTTCGTCGCGGCCGTCCGCAAGGAGCACGCCGACGCCTCGCACAACTGCTTCGCGTACGTCGTCGGCGCCGACGCGGCCGTCCAGAAGGCGAGCGACGACGGGGAGCCCGGCGGCACCGCCGGCGTCCCGATGCTCCAGATGCTGCTGCGACGGGACATGCGGTACGTCGTCGCCGTCGTCACCCGCTACTACGGCGGGGTCAAGCTGGGCGCGGGCGGCCTCATCAGGGCGTACGGCGGCGCCGTGGGCGAGGCGCTGGACGTGCTCGGCACCCTGACGCGCCGACGCTTCCGGCTGGCCACCGTGACAGTCGACCACCAGCGCGCCGGCAAGGTGCAGAACGACCTGCGGTCCACCGGGCGCCAGGTCCGGGACGTGCGCTACGGCGAGGCCGTCACCATCGAGATCGGGCTGCCCGACGCCGACGTGGACGCCTTCCGTGACTGGCTCGCCGACACCACCGCGGGCACCGCCGGGTTCGAACTCGGCGGGGAGGCGTACGGGGACGCCTGAGCGGTCGCTTCCTCCCGCTCGCCGTCCCGCTCGTCGCCTCTCTTTTCGAACTGGAATTCTGAGCCGTCGTCCGGCGCGGCCCGAGCCGGGGCCGCGACCACCCCGCTCTCCGCGGTCCTGCCAGCGCGAACGCCAACCGCGTCCGCTGAGGGCGGCCGTGTCCGGTTCTCTCCCGTCCGCCGTAAATGTGTGGACTGTGAGCCTCCGTCGACGGGACACTTCCGACTTCTCAACCTCCGGGAGTGTGATGGGGACATCAGATAAGCGAAAGTCGACTCCGGGCAGGAGCGCGGTCGTTCTGGCGCTGCGCCGCTACGTTCGGGAAATGCTGCGCCTACGGCGAGTGGCCCTGCCCGCGCTGCTGCTGCCGGCCGTGGGCAACATCGGCATCCGCTACGTCGCCCCCCTGCTGATCGCCAAACTGGCAGGGCAGGCCGCCGACGACGGTGGTCTCACCCTCGATGCGGCGCTGCCGTACGTGGTGGGATTCGGGGTGACACTGCTGCTCGCCGAGGCCGTGTGGCGGGTCGGGCAGCACTGCCTGAACCGGGTGGACGCCCTCGGCATGGAGCGCCTGTACGTGAGCGGTATGGACGAGCTCCTCGCCAAGGACGCCGCGTTCTTCCACGACAACTTCGCCGGCTCTTTGACCAAACGGGTGCTGAGCTTCGGCAAGCGCTTCGAGGACTTCGTCGACACGCTGACCTACCGGATCGTGGGCAGTGTCGTCCCGCTGCTGTTCGGGGCCGTGGTGCTGTGGACCTACGAACCGATGCTCGTCGTCGGCCTCCTGGTGATGATCGCGGTGACCGTGGTGGCCGCGACACCGCTGATCCGCCGTCGGCAGCGGCTCGTCAACGACCGTGAGGCGGCCGTCGCCCGGGTCTCCGGCCACGTCGCCGACAGCCTCGTGAACATGGAGACCATCCGGGCGTTCGCGGCCGAGCGGCGGGAGGCCGAGGAGCACCGCAGCCGTGTCGCCGACTCCCGGCGCCTGACGCTGCGGTCGTGGGACTACGGCAATCTCCGCGTCGACACCCTGATCGCCCCCATGTCCGTACTGACCAACGTGCTGGGGCTGTTGCTCGCCATCGTCTTCGGAGGCTCGGGCCAGGGAGTGGAGGAGGTCGTCGTCGCCTTCACCTACTACTCCAACGCGACCCAGATCATGTTCGAGTTCAACCAGATCTACCGGCGGCTGGAAAGCTCGATGACCGAGGCCGCGCAGTTCACCGAGCTGCTGCTGGACCCGCCCACGGTGCTCGACCCCCCGGAGCCCGAACCGCTCGCACCGCGCGACACCGGCGTCCGCTTCGAGACGGTGACCTTCGCCCACGCGGGCGTGAAGCCGATCTTCCAGGGACTCGACCTGGACGTGCCCGCGGGCGCGCGGATCGGACTGGTCGGCAGGTCAGGCGGCGGCAAGACCACGCTCACCCGGCTCCTGCTGCGGATGTCGGACATCGACGACGGCCGCATCCTCATCGGTGGGCAGGACATCAGCCGCATGCGCCAGGCCGACCTGCGCTCACTGATCGCCTACGTCCCGCAGGAACCCGCCATGTTCCACCGCAGCCTGCGGGACAACATCGCCTTCGCCCGGCCCGGCGTCACCGACAAGGAGATCCACGCCGCGGCCGAGGCCGCGCACGTCACGGAGTTCGTCGGCCAACTGCCCGACGGCTTCGAAACGCTGGTGGGGGAGCGGGGAGTGAAACTCTCGGGCGGCCAGCGCCAGCGCGTCGCCCTCGCCAGGGCCATCCTGCGCGACGCCCCGGTCCTGCTCCTCGACGAGGCGACCAGCGCGCTGGACTCCGAGAGCGAGATCCTCGTCCAGGACGCCCTGTGGAGGTTGATGGACGGACGGACCGCCCTCGTGGTCGCCCACCGTCTGAGCACCGTCGCCGGCATGGACCGTCTCGTGGTCCTCGACCGCGGGAACGTCGTCGAGCAGGGCTCGCACGAGGAACTGCTCACGGCGAACGGTGCCTACGCCAAGCTGTGGCAGCACCAGTCGGGCGGCTTCCTCGGCGAGAGCGCCGAGGCGGACCTCGCGGGACCGGCCCCGGGAGCCGGCCTCGACGCACTGCCGGCCCCGGCCGGCCCGGCACCGGCGACGTGACCGCGTAACGCCGACCGGGAGCCCCGCCCGCCCCGGCGGGGCTCCGCGGCATCCTGCGACCGCCGGACCGCCGGACCGCCGGACCGCCGGACCGCCGGACCGCCGGACCGCCGGACCGCCGGACCGCCGGACCGCGGGTGGAGGCCCGTGCCGGAGCAGGGGCCGACAGGCGTTAGCGTGGTCGGTGCGAAAGCGGGGGTCGCACCGGTCCGGTGCCGGGGCCACGGGTGACAGAGGGGGACGCATGCAGGTCGGAGCAGTTTCTTGAGAATTCTGCACACATCCGACTGGCATCTCGGCCGGTCGTTCCACCGGGTGAACATGCTCGGCGCGCAGGCCGAGTTCATCGGTCGTCTCGTGGCGACCGTGCGAGAGCGCGACGTCGACGCGGTGGTCGTGGCGGGGGACGTGTACGACCGGGCGGTGCCGCCGCTGGCCGCGGTCGAGCTCTTCGACGACGCCCTGCACCGCCTGGCCGAGCTGGACGTGCCCTCGGTGATGATCTCCGGGAACCACGACTCGGCGCGACGGCTCGGTGTCGCGGCGGGCCTCATCGGCCGGGCCGGCATCCATCTGCGGACATCGGCCTCGGCCGCCGGCACCCCCGTGACGTTTTCGGACGCCCACGGCGACGTCGCCTTCTACGGGTTGCCCTACCTCGAACCCGCCCTCGTGAAGGACGAGTTCGGCGTCGAGAAGGCCGGTCACGAAGCGGTGCTCGCCGCTGCCATGGACCGCGTCCGGGCCGACCTGGCGACCCGGTCGGCGGGCACCCGTTCCGTGGTCCTGGCCCATGCCTTCGTCACCGGCGGCGAGCCCAGCGACAGCGAACGCGACATCTCCGTCGGCGGCGTCTCCGCCGTGCCCGCAGGCGTCTTCGACGGCGTCGACTACGTGGCGCTGGGGCATCTGCACGGCAGCCAGATCCTCACCGACCGGGTGCGCTACTCCGGTTCCCCGCTGCCGTACTCCTTCTCCGAGACCGACCACCGCAAGAGCATGTGGCTGGTGGACCTCGGCGCCGACGGTTCGATCGACGCCGAGCGGATCGACTGCCCCGTGCCCCGTCCCCTCGCCCGGATCCGGGGGCGGCTGGACGACCTGCTCGCCGACCCGGACCTGGCCCGGCACGAGGAGGCGTGGGTCGAGGCCACCCTCACCGACCCCGTCCGGCCAGCCGAGCCCATGGCCCGGCTCTGCGCACGCTTCCCGCACACGCTCAGCCTCGTCTTCGACCCCGAACGGGCCCCCGGCGACCCGGACGTCTCCTACGCCCGCCGCCTCGCCGGCCGGGACGACCAGGAGATCGCCGAGGACTTCGTGGCCCATGTCCGCGGCACCGGCCCCGACGAACACGAACGGACCGTGCTCAGGGACGCGTTCGACGCCGTACGGGCCGACGAGACCGTCCGGGAGGTCGCCCGATGAGACTCCACCGGCTAGACATCGCCGCCTTCGGCCCCTTCGGCGGCACCGAGTCCGTCGACTTCGACGACCTCTCGGCCGCCGGCCTCTTCCTGCTGCACGGCCCGACCGGCGCCGGCAAGACCTCGGTCCTGGACGCCGTCTGCTACGCGCTGTACGGCGCGGTGCCGGGGGCCCGGCAGAGCGGCCAGGGCATGAACCTGCGCAGCGACCACGCGGCACCCACGACCCGCACCGAGGTCCGCCTCGAACTCACCGTCGCCGGACGCCGGTTGGAGATCACCCGGCAGCCCCCGTGGGAGCGCCCCAAGAAACGCGGCACGGGCACCACCGTCGAGAAGGCGCAGAGCTGGCTGCGCGAGTACGACGCGGCCGCCGGCTCCTGGAAGGACCTCAGCCGCTCCCACCAGGAGATCGGCGAGGAGATCACCCAGGTCCTGGGGATGAGCCGGGAACAGTTCTGCCAGGTCGTGCTGTTGCCGCAGGGCGACTTCGCGCGGTTCCTGCGCGCCGACGCCGAGGCGCGCGGGCGGCTCCTCGGCCGCCTCTTCGACACCCACCACTTCGCCGCCGTCGAGAAGCGGCTCGCCGACCGCCGCCGGGAGACCGAGGCCAGGGTGCGCGAGGGCGACGCGGCACTGCTCGCCGACGCCCACCGGATGCAGCAGGCGGCGGGGGACGCCCCGGACCTGCCCGAGCTGTCACCCGGGGACCCCGGTCTCGCCGACGCCGTCCTCGCCTGGGCCGCCGTGGCACGCGCCACCGCCCGGGAACGGCTCACCATCGCCCACTGCGCGCGGGCGGCGGTGGAGTCGGTACGGGCCGCGGCCGACCGCGTCCTTGACGACGTACGCGAAGTGGCGCGGCTGCAACGGCGGTTCGCGGAGGCCCGGGAGCGTGCCGCACGGCTGGAGGAGCGGGCGGACGCCCACCGGGAGGACCGGGTGCGGATGGAACGGGGCCGCAAGGCGGAGGCCGTGGCCCCGGCACTGGAGCTGCGGGACGCGGCCGAGGCCGAGCACCGGTGGGCGAGGGCGGAGGAGGAGGACGCCCGAGCACGCCTGTCGGGGGAGTACGCCGACGCGGGTGCCGCCGGACTCGCCGCCGCCGCCCGCAGGGCCTCGGAGGAGCTCGGGGCGCTGGAGTCGGCCCGGCGCGCCGAGCGCCGGCTCGCCGCACTCCTCGCCGAGCAGGCCGAGTTGGACGGTGAGGAGCGGGCGGACGAGGGGGTTCTGCAGGACGCCGAGGGCTGGCTCGCCGAGTGGGAGACCACCCGGGCCGGGCTGCAGAGCCGTATCGAGTCCGCGCAGGAGGCCGCCGCCCGCGCCGAACAGCTCGCCGTGCGGCGGGACCCCGCCGAGCAGCGGCTCGCCGCCGCCCGGCAGCGCGACCAGCTAGGCCGCGACACCGACGCGGCCCAGGCCCGGGTGCTCCGGCTGGCCGAGCGGGCGTCCGAGGCCCGCACCCACTGGCTGGACCTCAAGGAGCAGCGGCTGTCGGGGATCGCGGCGGAGCTCGCCGCCGGACTCGTCGAGGGGCGGCCGTGCGCCGTCTGCGGAGGCACCGAACACCCCGAACCCGCCCGGAAGGTCGCAGGGCATGTGGACCGGGAGGCGGAGGAGGCGGCACTCGCCGCGTTCCAGCGGGCCGACGAGGAGCGGGCCGACGCCGAGCGGCAACTGGGCCTGGCGCAGCGGGCGTTGGCCGCCGCGAGCGCCGAGGCCGGGGACACCCCGACCGAGCGGCTCGCGGCGACGGTGGCGGAACTGGAGCGGGAGCACATGGAGGCCCGGCGGCGGGCCGTCGACCTCCACCCCGCGCAGGAGGCGCTGCTCCACGCCGAACAGGAGCGCGACCGGCGGGCCGCCGCACGACAGGAGGCGGCGGTCAGGGCCGCCTCCCGCGACACCCGGCGCGACACGCTGGAGCGGGAACGGGCCACGCTGGAGGCCGAGTTGACGCGCGCCCGGGGCGACGCCGAGAGCGTGGCCGAGCTGGCCGGGCGGCTGGAGGCGCGGGCCGCGAAACTCGGCGTGGCCGCCGAGGCCGCCCGGGTGGCCGACGACACCGCGCAACGCCTGAAGGACGCCGACGCGCGCCTCGCCGACGCGGCCTTCCGCGCCGGGTTCGACACCCCCCGGGACGCGGCCGCCGCCGTGCTCGACGCCGCCGCCCACCGGGAACTGCAACACCGCCTCGACGCCTGGCAGTCGGAGGAGGCGGCCGTACGGGCCGTCCTCGCCGAGGCCGAGACGACGGCCGCGGGCGGGCAGCCGCCCGCCGACCTCGAGGCCGCCGAGCGGGAGGCCGAAGCCGCCGCCCGGCGGCTCCAGGACACCGTCTCCGCCTGGGACGCCGCCGAGCGGCGCCGCACCGAACTCGACCGGCTGTCCGCGCGGGCCACCGCCGCCGTGCGCGGGCTGGCACCGCTGCGCGAGGAGTACGACCGGGTCGCCCGGATGGCGGGGCTCGCGGCCGGTACCTCCGCCGACAACGAACGCCGGATGCGCCTGGAGGCGTACGTCCTCGCCGCCCGTCTGGAACAGGTCGCGGCCGCCGCGACCGTACGGCTCCAGCGGATGTCCTCCGGCCGCTACACCCTCGTCCACTCCGACGACCGGGCCGGACGCGGTCGCAGTGGCCTCGGGCTGCATGTCGTCGACGCCTGGACGGGGCGGGAGCGGGACACGGCCACGCTCTCCGGCGGCGAGACGTTCTTCGCCTCGCTCGCGCTCGCCCTGGGCCTGGCCGACGTCGTCACCGACGAGGTGGGCGGCGTACGGCTCGACACCCTCTTCATCGACGAGGGGTTCGGCAGCCTGGACGACCAGACCCTCGACGAGGTCCTCGACGTCCTCGACGCCCTGCGCGAACGCGACCGCAGCGTCGGCATCGTCAGCCACGTCGCCGATCTGCGCAGGCGCGTCCACGCGCAGCTGGAGGTCGTGAAGGAACGGACGGGGTCGGTCGTGCGGCAGCGGGGTCAGTGATCCGGCGGGTGGGG